>CAZQWR010000021.1:0-16565 GCA_964597085.1 uncultured Cryptobacterium sp. | reverse complement strand
CACGGGCACCACGCGGCAGATGACCATGGTGATGGCGCACGCCACGCCAATAAAGGCGAAATCAGTCCAGGACACGGGCGCCTCCCTTCTTCGAGGCGATGATGCCTGCGGCAACACCCGCAAGCGCGCCGATAAGAATGGCGGGGCCGCTTAAACCAACCGTCTTGCACAGGCACACGCCCAAAATGGCCACGATAACCGCAGCGACATTGGGAGCTGTGCACTTCTGCGAGAAAAGCAGGCATAAAAAGATGCTGGTCATGGCAAACGACGCCAAAGCAGTTGGAACAGTGAGCAGCGATCCCAGCACCACGCCCGCAACGTTGGCAAGTGCCCAAGTGGTTTGGCTGAAGATGTTCACTGCCGTGGCCTGGCCAACGGTCCAATTTCGGTTCGCGAAACGGCCCAGGTTAACCGCAAATGATTCATCGGTAACCGTTGCGCCAAACAGGAACGAAAGCCTTTTGGGCGCTGCATCGCAGAAACGCGAAAGTGAAGCTCCATACAGAAGCTGGCGCGAGTTCACCAACGAAACCGAGGCGATAATGGCAAGCGCAGGAGATCCCGCCAACCACATGTTGGGAATCATGAACTGGCCAGCACCGGAATAGAACAGCATGGAAAGCAGGAACACCTGTAGGGCGCTCATCCCAACCTGTTGCTCCAAGATACCGCACGGAATACCCAGGAAGATGTACCCAACAATAATGGGGAAAGCCGCCATAAAAGGCGCCTTCAGCCAAGCGATTCCGTGCGTTTGTTTCGATTCCGTTTCAGGCATGCATCCGAGTATAGCGGCTAGCAGCAAACGCAGAAGAAATTACTAGGCTGCAACCAAAAATTGGCGTTCTTTTGGCAAATTTTGACGCATGGTCACACCCCAACGGCCCCTTGAAGCACTAATTAGACCACGCTTTCAGGTTAACCGTTGAGCAACTAAGCAAAATCAAGACGTGATCCAGGGAAACCCAGCATTTAGAGCGCGATAAGGGTGATCAAGCGGCAAAAATTGCCAAAGATGGCCCCGTTTTTGGTTTTTACAAATCCGAGTGTGCGAAGCTGGCGTGCTGGGCGCGCCCGCAGTCTAAATGTTCCAGCTGTGTGGGATAAACATATCCTTGAAGAAATTCTGCGCGTAGCGGTCGGTCATACCGGCAACGTAGTCGCTCACAGCGCGCAACTCGTCGCCGCCGCTGATGGCACGCAGTTCTTCGGGCACCTGATCGTAATGTCGAACAAAATAATCGAAGATGTCGTTCACCAGGTGCTTTGCCTTACGAACCTCGTGCATAACAGGCTCGGATGTATATACATGGTCGAACAAGAATGCACGCAACTCCATCATGGCGTCCCACGTGGGCTCGCTCATGGCAATGTCGCCGCGCTTGGCGCTGGTTTCAATCATGTCATGCACCAGGGTTTCAATGCGCTGCGAGTGGTTCGCGCCCAAAACACGATGAGTGGATTCCGGCAAATCGGATTCCAGCAAGGTTTCGGCACGAATGGCATCATCGATGTCATGGTTCACGTAAGCGATGCGGTCGGCCGTGGCAACGATGCGGCCCTCCAGCGTTTCGGCGCGCTGGCTACCCGTATGACACACGATGCCATCGCGCACTTCTGCGGTAAGGTTCAATCCTTTGCCGTTGTTTTCGATAACATCAACCACACGCAGACTCTGCACGTTGTGGCGGTACAGCTTCTTGTTTTCAGGAAGCTCGGGGTCAAGACCCTTGTGACGCGCCAAGCTGGTGGAAATTGCCTCTTCGCCGGCATGACCGAAAGGCGTATGCCCCAAGTCGTGGCCCAAAGCAATGGCTTCGGTAAGGTCTTCATTCAAGCCAAGCGCGCGGGCAATGGTGCGCGCAATCTGCGCCACTTCCAACGTATGGGTAAGGCGCGTACGGTAATGGTCGCCCACAGGGGCAACAAATACCTGCGTTTTGTGCGAAAGACGGCGAAACGCCTTGGTGTGGAGGATCTTATCGCGGTCACGCTGGTACTCGGAACGGTACAGGTCGGGCTCGCACGAACGGGCGCGGCCTTCCGTTTCATCGGAGAAGGCGGCGTCTTCGGAAAGGCGAACGTGCTCCTGGTTTACCTGATCTTCCCGAGTTACCAGCTTCATGGCGCTACTCCCCTTCTACAACCAGCAAGCGGCGGCAGCTTGGGCACACCGCAAGCGGAGCCTGCGAACGGATTTTGATAAGGCGGCTGGAATCGAACGTGTGGCGGCAAGCACCGCATGTATCTTCCTTAAGCTCGGTAAGGGCCACGCCGCCGCACTGGACGCGCGTTTTCTCGTACACCTCAACCAGCTCGGGGGCAACCTGCGCTACCAAGGCGGCACGCGTCTTTTCGCCCTCCTCAATGCCAGCGCGAAGGGCACCACCCGTTTTCTGGAAGGAAGCGATGAGCTCCTGCTCTTTGGCGTCCAAGCCTTCAAGCGCAGCCATGATCTGCTTCATAACCGGGTTGATCTTGTTCACTTCTTCTTCCACGCGGCCAAGCTCAAGCGAAACCTTTTCGCGGCGCTTGCGCACACCGTCCAAATCGCGTGTGTGGGCGGTTACGGCGCGGTAGTCGCCCTGAACCTCCTGCAGGGTATTGGATATGCTCTCCTGCTTTTCGGCGAGCTCTTCGTCTTCCTGCACCAGCTGGGCAAGCTTGCCTTCGGCGTCGTCGAGCATGTCCTGCACCTGAACCTTGCGCTTCAGCACTTCTTCCTTCTTGCCGCGCACTTCAAGAATGGCCTTGCGATGCGGAAGCTCCTTGAACTCCTTTTTCGCCGCAGCAACCTTGCGGTCGAGTTCCTGCACCTTTTGCAGCGTAGCGATGTCGTTTTCGGATGCGTTCATGAGCGCACGGCCTTTCTCTTGGCCCGCAAGGCGGGAGGACAGTTAACGGTTAGCGTCGGGAAGATTCCGGCGTGTACCAATTGTTGCTCTGGTCGATCATGGTAATGCAAGAATCGCAAACCCCCGCGTCAGAGGCGTAGGTTGCAAGCAAAGCGCACAAGGGGAACTCTGAAATGTCGTGCCCCAACTCGATGATGGCAAGACCGGAATTCGCGGCGTCCAAGGCCTCATGATATTTGATCTCGCCGCAAACCAGGCAGTCTATTCCCTGGTCAAGGCAGGTTTTTGCAAACGATCCCGCACTGCCGCCGCTGGTGCAGATGCGCGAAAGCGTGCGCTCGGGCGCGCCCCAAACTCGCGGCAGGGCGCCGAACACCGAAACGCAGCGAGCGCTGAGGTAGCGAAGGCTCAACGGCTCTTCATCGTGCACCGGCGCGCAGATGCAGCCAAAACCCTTGGCAGGGTTGCCGGCAAGCGGTTCCAGCACGCCCGTAGGCACCAAGCGCAAAAGCGCAGGCAGCGCGTTCAAGCCCGCCGTGGAAACATCCAGAGCGGTATGGAACGATACAATGCTCACGCCCAGCTCGATGGCACGGCGCACCACCGCGCCTGGCGTATGCCCCTGGGCGCCTTCGGGGATAAACGAAGTGGGCGCATCCAGAAACACCGGATGGTGCGTAAGCAGCACATTGGCACCGCGGCGCTGAGCTTCCTCAACAGCATAGATGGTGGGGTCTAACGCAACGGCCACGCCACGTACCACGTCCATGGGGTTGCCCACCAGCATGCCAGTACGATCCCACGGCTCGGCATCGGCGGCGGGCATCTTGGCCAGAAGCTCGCGCTCCAACTCGCCCACCAACAAGGTATGCTCGCTAGATGCCAGGTTGCCGGCATCGGTTTTGGTAAGGGAAACTTCTTCCTCGTTCATGCAAACCACTCCTTCAAGGCGCCTATGCAAGCGGCACGGTGCGCCTTCCACCACCCGGAGTTACCACGGTAAGCTCGCGGTATCCGGCTTCATACATCAAACGATACCCCGCTTCGATGCCCCTATCCACATCCGTAACCGTATGGGCATCCGTGCCCAGCGTGCAGGGAACCCCGGCACGGCAGAATTCGCGCAGCAGCGCGATGTTGGGGAACATTTCGTTGCAGGCATAGCCCACACCAGAAGTGTTCACCTCCACCATGCGCCCACTGGCTTGCGCGGCCTCGGCGGCCTGCTTGTACAGCGGCAGAGGGTCGAAGCTAGGCATATGGTTGAACTTCTTCACCAAGTCGGGGTGCGCCATAACCGTGAAAGGCGCATGCGGCACCTGCGAGGTTACCGCTTCGCACCATACCTCGAAGTAACGGCGCCAAATGTAGTCGGCGCCCGTCTCTTCCCAAAAGCCCGCCTGAGCCGGATCATCGAAGGGCCATAGGTCCACAAAGTGAACCGAACCCAAAACAATATCGAAATTGCTGAAGGCATCGGGCGCGAAAGTGCGGTCTTCGTCTTTGCCCAGCCAGTCCAGCTCGCAGCCTACCAGCACTTCCATGTCGGGGAACTTGGCGCGCATGGCAAGAATATGCTCGAAGTACTCGGGCAAGCGCTCAGCGTGCATGGAAACGTAATCGCGCGGATCCACCGCCCGGGTTAGCGGGTAGTGCTCAGTAACGGCAATGTTGGAAATACCCACCTCGTGGGCGTGCGTTATAAGCTCTTCGATGGGCGCATGGCCGTGATTGGTCATGTTTGTATGCGTATGCTGGGTTACCTTTTCGGTACGCATTGCTGCTCCTTATATAGACGAAGGCGCCCAATGAGCGCCTTCGTTGGTTTCTTGGGGTTGTTACGAGCTTAGCCCACCACTTCATTGAAGGCAGCAATAAACGCCTCTATTTGCTCGTGGGTGGTAGTGCTTCCCAGGGAAACGCGCATACTACCCAAAGCATCATCACGCGCAACGCCCAGCGCGGAAAGCACGTGCGAAGGGTCGAGCGACTGCGATGAGCAGGCCGAACCGCCCGAAACGCAGAAGCCGCGGCGGTCAAGCTGCAAAATGAGCGTTTCGCTTTCGATGCCGTGCACCAGCACATTCACAATATGGCAGGAGTAATTTGCACTGCCCGCTGGCACGGTAACCGCAGGCTTCACCTTGGGGTTGGCGCACAAGCGCTCATACAGCTCATCGCGCAGGGCCATTTGGCGCTTAGCGTTTTCAGCAAGGTTTTGCGTTGCTTCGCGCACAGCGGCAGCGAAGCCCACGGCACCCATAACGTTTTGGGTGCCGCTGCGGCGGCCCGATTCCTGGCCACCGCCCACCAACTGCGCGGTAAAGGGAGTACGTGCCTTCAAATACAAAGCGCCCACGCCCTTGGGGCCGCCCACCTTATGCGCGGAAACAGAAAGCGCATCCACTCCCCAATCGCGCACGTTCACGGGAACCTTACCCAAGGCCTGGGTGGCATCAACATGGAACAATGCGCCGGCATCGTGAGCAACCTTGGCAAGCGCAGGAATATCCATCACGCTGCCCACCTCGTTGTTCACTGCCATTACGGAAACCAACAAGGAGCGGCCATTCAAAGCCCCGGCCAATGCCTCAGGGGTAATGTGGCCTTCCCTATTGGGAGAAACAACGGTAACCTCGGCACCCCAATGGCCAAGCGTATGCGCCGCCTCCAGAACAGCATCGTGCTCGATGGCGGAAATAACCACCTGAGGCACGCATTCATGATCGCCCTCCTGCTCGGCGCGCATCATCGCGGCATCAACCATGCCGAAAAGCGCCGCGTTGTCCGCTTCGGTTGCACCAGAAGTGAAGATAACCTCATCAGGGCGGGCACCGATGGCACGGGCAACAACCTCGCGCGCATCTTCCAAAGCGCGAAACGCAGTGCGACCCACACCATATAGGGAATTGGCGTTTGCCGTGCCTGCAGCCAAACCGGCAGAACCAGCCTGCATATAAGGCAGCATTGCCTCTACAGCAGCTTCGCAAAGCGGTGCGGTTGCTGCCCAATCCAAGTAAACAAACTCGTTGCTCATGCGCGGCCAGCCTCCCCTGCCTTGCGAAGAATGCCGATGGCGGCTTCAGGGTTTTCGGCCTTGAACACGCCAGAACCAGCAACCAGCACATCAGCGCCCTGAGCGCACACCAAACCAGCAGTGCGCTCGGCGCTTACGCCACCGTCGACCTCAATAAGCAAACTGGGGTTAAGGCGTTTGGCCATTTCGGCCACCTTGCTCACACGCTCTTCGCTGCCCTCGATGTATGACTGACCCGAAAAACCAGGGAAAACGCTCATCACAAGCACCATGTCTACATCGGCAATATAGGGCTCAAGCTCTTCTACCGGATAGTCGGGCTTCAGGGTAAGGGCAGGGCGTACGCCAGCAGCACGGGTACGGGAAATGAACTCGCGCACCTCGGCTTCGCCATGCAAGGCTTCCATATGCACAGAAACCAAGTCGGCGCCCGCCTCCAAGTACCAATCAAGCTGTTCAAGCGGGTTGGAAATCATCAGGTGCACATCAAGCGGCACATCGGTGATCTTCTTCAACTGCTTCACGCAGGGCACGCCCATGGTGAGGTTGGGAACGAAATGGCCGTCCATCACGTCTACGTGGATGAAGTCGGTGCCGCCACGCTCGAGCATGTGAATATCGCGCTCGAAGTTCATGAAATCGGCCGAAAGAATAGAGGGAGAGATCTTGATATCACCGAACACGGCGAAACCCCTTTCGTGTAAAGGAAAACTCTTCGCCTATTCTACACGTGTTGCAGGGTGCGGAAGGGAAAGCCCTGGCGCTCGCCCAGCCAAAAAGCTCTTTCCCCCTAGGAATTAGAAGCTTCGATGTCCAACAGAAACTGCTTGATGCCGGGGCCGTAGGCATACCCGCCCAGCTTGCCGCCAGCGGCCACTACCCTGTGGCAGGGCACGATGATGGGAATAGGGTTGCGACCGCACGCCTGGCCCACCGCCTGCAGCGCCTTGGGCTTGCCCAGCGCTGCCGCAACCTGGCCATAGGTTCGCGTTTCGCCATACGGGATGTTCAGCATCTCGTTCCAAACGGCATGCTGGAACTCGGTGCCCTTGGCGGCCAAGGGCAAATCGAAACTGCGGCGCTTGCCCGCCAAATATTCCAGCACCTGGCTGGAAGCACGGTTGGTAAGCTCGCAGGCGCGCTCAACGCCTTCAAGGCGCGCCGGGCCGAATACCAGCTGCGTTATGGCGCCGCTGCTTTGCCCGATAGTAATGCGCCCCTTGGGGGTGCGATAGATGTAGAAACTTGCGCTCAATGCTATTTCGCCTGCTCGGGCTCTACCAAGCCCCAAAATTCCGTGGTGAGCGGGCGCTTGAAAAGCTCGGAGGCAATGGATTCCAGCGGAGCCTCGCCCCAAACCGCGGCGCGCACGGCAGTGGTAATGGGCAGCTCCACCCCGTAGCGCTCGGCCAAGGGGCAAATGGTTTTGCAGGCAAGCGCGCCTTCCACAACCATGTGCGTGCTCTTCTCGTAGCCTTCCAAGGTACCGCCCTGAGCAAGCGCCTTGCCAAAGGTACGGTTGCGGGAATGCTCAGAAGTGCAGGTGGCAATAAGGTCGCCCGCGCCAGCAAGGCCCATAACGGTGATGGCCTGGCCGCCACATGCCTTAACCAAACGGCTCATCTCCGCCATGCCGCGCGTCATGATCATGGCTGCGGTGTTGTCGCCGTAACCAATGCCGTAAGCCGCGCCAACGGCAATGGCAATAACGTTCTTAAACGCCGCACACAGCTCAACGCCCACATAGTCGCTTGAGGTATAGCAGCGGAAAGTTGGCGTGGTGAACAGGTCGCGGAAATAGCAGGCGGTTTCCTGAGAAGCGGAAGCGATCACCGTGCCGGCAGGAACGCCCAAGATAACCTCTTCAGCATGGTTGGGCCCAGAAAGCGCGGCCAGACGCTGGGCGTTGCCCATAACTTCCCCAAACACCTGAACAGGAAGAAGGCCCGTACCCTCTTCCACACCTTTGGAGCAGATAACTATGGGTGTGGCTTCGCTCACAACACCCGCAAGGTCTTGCGCGAACTGGCGCATAAGGCGCGAAGGGGTAACCATCACCACGGCTTCGGCGCCCTGGGCGCATTCGGAAAGGTTGCTGGTGGCGGTAATGGATTCGGCAAGCATAACACCAGCCAGATAGCGCGGGTTTCTGTGCATTTGCGCAATAGCTTGGGCCACCTCGGGCCTGCGGGCCCACATAACCACTTCGTTGCCGCCCGTTGCCAGGGTTTGAGCCAGGGCCGTGCCCCAAGAACCTGCTCCGATTACCGCGATCTTGCCCATAGGAGTCTCCTTACCCAAAGTGCAGGAAAAGGGGCAAAAGCCCCTCCCGTAGTTTGAAAAGCTGCCAGGAAAACAACCTGCCCAACAACTCCATTATCGTTCTATTCGGCCTTCTTCTTAGAGCCAATGCGGTTTTCGGTACCGGCGCGCAAGCGAGCGATGTTTTCGCGATGAGCCCAAATTACCGTGCCCGCCGCCAAAAGGCACAGCACAAAGGCAACCGGGTTGCCCCAAAAGAAGTACAGCGCAAAGAACGGGCAGGCCACAGCCGCAGCAATAGAGCCTGCAGAAACGTACTTGGTGGCAACCACCACAACCGCGAAGATAACCAACTCCAAAACGGCACCCACTGCACCGAACGTAGAGAACAGGCAGCCAACCGCAACGGCAATGCCCTTACCGCCCTTGAATCCCAGCCAAGGGCTGAAAATATGACCCCACACGCAACCCAAGAAGGCCACGCCCAAGCATACCTGGCTTATGTAGGCAAACGGATTGCTGGAGCCGCCGAAAGCCTGCACGAATTCCACCGTGGCAAGCACGTTACCAGGAATGAGCGACACGCCGAAAGCTCCGGCAATAAGCCCCGCTACGATGCCCTTGCCGAAGTCGAGCACAAACACGGCGTAGCCGCCCACCTTGCCCATGGTTCGGATGGCGTTGGTGGTGCCGATGTTGCCCGAGCCGTGCTCGCGCAAATCGGTGTGGTAGAACACGCGGGAAATGATGACTCCCCAAGGGATGGAGCCAAGCAAAAACGCAATAACCAGCAGCAAAAGAAGCTGGCCTGTAACGATAAGCATCAGGTACTAGTCCTTCTTCTTGAACTTGAGACGGATGGGGGTTCCGGTGAAGTCGAACGTAGAGCGTAAGCGGTTTTCCAGATAGCGCTCAAACGAAGGTTCTACCAAATCGGGGTGATTGCAGAAGAACGTGAAGAACGGGGGTTCAACGCCGGTTTGCGTAACATACTTCAACTTCAGAATGCGCTTGCCCTTCGAAACGGTATGGCCAAAGTCGCGGATATCCTGCAGCCAGTTGTTCAGACGACTGGTGGAAATAGTCTTGGAGTAGTTTTCATAGGCATTGTCGATGGCGCTCCAAATACGCTGAACGTTCTTGCCCGAAAGCGCAGAGATGGCAATTACCGGAGCGTAGCTTACAAAGGTAAGGCGATCTTCAATGCGCTCGCGAATTTCGGCCTTGGCCTCGGGGCCTTCAACCAAATCCCACTTGTTCAGCACCACAACCATGGCGCAGCCGCGCTCGGCCGCCATGCCGGCAACACGCTGGTCCTGGTCGGTAAGGCCGATGGTGGAATCGATTACCAGCAAGGCAACCTCTGCGCGGTCGATAGCGCGCATGGCGCGCACGAAGCCGTAGTACTCAACGTCCTCGTCGATAACGCTCTTCTTGCGAAGACCAGCCGTATCCACGATGGTGTAGTAGCTGCCATCGTGCTCGATGGTGGTGTCGACGGCATCGCGCGTGGTGCCGGCAACATCGGAAACAATGGAGCGGTCGTTGTTGGTGAGCTTGTTGGTAAGCGAGCTCTTGCCCGCGTTGGGGCGGCCGATGATGGCCACGTTCACCGCGCCCAGATCTTCTTCCTCATACTTATCTTCGGGGAAGAGCGAAACCACCTCATCCAGCAAGTCGCCCGTGCCAGTGCCATGCAGCGCCGAAACCGGGCGCGGCTCGCCCAGGCCAAGCTGCATGAACTCCCACATACCAGCTTCATCGGCAACGTTTTCGAGCTTGTTCACGGTAAGCAGAACGGGCTTCTTGGCACGGCGAAGGATATTGGCAACCGCCTGATCGTCGGCATTGATGCCGGTTTGCCCGTCAACCAAGAAGATGATCACATCGGCTTCGTCGGCGGCAGAAAGCGCCTGCGTGGTGATGGAAGCCTGGAAGGCATCATCGCCGCCAACCTCAATGCCGCCGGTGTCGATGATCTTGAACGGATGGCCGTTCCAGTCGGCCTCATGATATGAACGGTCGCGCGTAACGCCGCGCATTTCGTGCACAATGGCCTCGTTGTTTTCAGCAAGGCGGTTTACCAGGGTGGATTTGCCCACGTTAGGGCGGCCAACGATGGCCACGATAGGTAAGCTCATGCCAACTCCTTTAAGTTAAATAGTTAGTTTCTCGAACGTTCAGGATACCACGCACTTACCCCGCTCCCCCACCGCTTGCAGAAGTGGGCACGGGAAGTACACGGCCTGTTCGCCTTGAATGGGACATCTTGACGCAAGCGCCCCCCTGCTAAATAACCGGGCGCTCCCATTCGGGCAGGCCCTTTGAGCGACGGTTGCGAATGCGCCCGCGCATGTTGGCAACACAGCCCTGCATGCCATACGGCACATAATCCAGCTCGTCCAGGTTTTCAGGCAAGTAGCTCACCAGCGAAAGCGGGGCTGTTTGCTCCACGTTTTCAGGCTCGGGGCCAGGCACTGCGGAAAAGCCGCACACGGGCGCACCCTGCGCTACCAACTTGCGCTCGTAGCCGCTCCAAGGCTCATCGGGGAACATCGCACGCACATCATTGGTGCTCCATTGAAGCTCATACCCAGCCAATTCGAGCTGAGTGAGCGAAAAATCACGCATTGGCATGCTGTCGGTGCGCAGGCGAAGTGCGGCACCGGGCGCTAACAGCTGGCGATAGGCCATAAGGCGCGTAACGTAGGTAAGGCGCATAGGCGCTTTCTTCTTCTTGGGGAAAGGCGTTGGGAAGTTCACCAGCAAGGCAGAAAGCTCGCCTTCGCCAAACAACTGGCGCAAGTCGGAATCATCATGCAGAACAAACACCGCGTTTGCAGCGCCTGCTTCCAACGCCCTATCGGCGGCGCGCACCACGCATACGCCATCTACCTCTACGCCAACGAACAGCACATCAGGGCGCGCTAGCGCGCACTCAACCGTGTACTCGCCCTTACCGCAGCCCAGGTCAAGCACCACATGCTTGAATGAAATGGGCGATTCTTGCCCCTCGGGCGCCCAATTGGCCCAGCGGCCCTTGCGGGATGCAGGGTTCATCTCAACCGCACGGCTGGCTTTAGCCAAACGGTCGTCGAGCGAAAAGCCCTTGTTAAGGCGTGAACGAGTAGTGCGCATGAGAATGCTCCAGTAAACGAAACGGAAAGGCCGGCTTACAGCTCGGCCAAGTAAGAAACCACGCTTTCGATTTGGCTGTCAGGCGTGGAAGCGCCGGCGGAAACCCCCACCACTTGGCAACTATCAAACCAGGCAGGGTCGATCTCTTCAGCGCCTTCAATATGGAATGCCTTGGCACAGTGCTGCTGGCAAATCTCATACAGGCGCGTGGTGTTGGAAGAGTTGCGGCCGCCGATAACCACCATAGCATCCACCTGCTCAGCCAGCTCAATAGCTGAATGCTGACGTTGGGTGGTGGCAAAGCAGATAGTGTCCTTCACTTCCATGTCCAACCCACGCTGGCGCAAAGCCTCCAGAACCTCTTCAAAACGCTCGCGGCTTTGGGTGGTCTGCACCACTACGCCAACAGGGCCTTCGAGGTTTGCCGGAATATCGGCAGGACCGCCAACGATGGTGCACTGCCCGCCAGCTTCCAAGGCGTGGGCGGAAATGCCCTCAACCTCCGGATGGCCCGCTTCGCCAACAACCAGAACATGGCGCCCCGCGGAAGCCAGCTTCGCCGCTGCTCGCTGCGCGCGCATCACGTGCGGGCAGGTTGCGTCCACAACCTCGGCGCCGCGTTGTTCTATCTGACCCAGCACCTGAGGCACCACGCCGTGTGAACGAATAACCACTTTGTCGGATTCAACACCCTCAACGGAATCGGCAACGCCGATGCCCTGAGCCTCAAGCTCCTCAACAACTCGGGGGTTATGAATAAGGGGTCCAAGCGTGCAAACCGAACCGCCCTGTTCTGCGGCGGCAAGCGTCATGTCCAGCGCGCGCTGCACGCCGTAACAGGCGCCGGCATGCTGAGCCTTCACAACTTTCAAGCGGCCCATCAGCTTTCCTTCGGTTCGTAATCGGGCAGCGTGGCAGGGTCGAGTGTGGCAATGGGGTGCTCGGCGAACACCTGGGTGTAGTCCTTCGAATCGGGGAACAGCTCCGCCATCTTCACTTCTTCAGGCGCGCACTCGAACGTAAGCGCATAGGCTTCGCGCATAACGTACCAAGAGCAAGCATCCATACGCTCGTCTTTGGGAAGGAAGTCGAACTCGGAAACGGAAATTGGCTTGCCAAAACGCGCGGTAATACGCGGTAGGCGCAAACGCTCGCCCTTGCGCTTAACCTTGTTCACGTTGATAAGGCCCAATGGGATTATGGGAGCCTTGCCCATGCGCGCCATAAGCGCAACACCGCCGTGCAACGCAGGCTCGGCGCTTCCCTTGCCGCGGCGCGTGCCTTCAGGGAACAAGCCAATCCATTCGCCGTTCTTTAAAGAACGGGTGGCTCGCTTCATGGCCGTACGGTCGGCCGTATCGCGCTTGATGGGAATGGCGCCAACGCTGGAAATGCACGTGCCCAAAAAGCCATGGGCGGCGGTGAACAGCGAATCGCGCGCAATAAGGCGAACCCAACCCTTGCGGCGCATGGAAAGGAACATGATTACCACATCAAGGTAGGAATAGTGGGGCGAAACTAGAAGCGCACCGCACTTCTTGCCCTTGAACTGGTCGATCACCTCCTGCCCTTCCTTGCGGAAGCGAAAAACAACCTTTACCAGAAAGCAGAAGAGCCCGCTCAAAAACAAGGCCAGTCCATGCGGAATGCGATTGGTTTGATCGTTGCCCACAAAGGGGCGATCCCAATATTCTTCGTGAATGTTAAACGCCATTACAAGCTCATCCTCGCACGTGCCAGCCCGCAGATGGAGCCAATAACCTCTTCAATGCGCATGCTTGAAGAATCAACGGGCACAGCGTCTTCAGCAGGGCGAAGCGGAGCCGTTTCACGGCTGGAGTCCAGCTCATCACGACGAATTATATCGGCCAGCACCTCTTCGTAATTGATGGAGCCCACTCCCCTGTCGGCGTTCTGGCGCACACGCCTATGGGCGCGCTCTTCTGCCGAAGCGGTAAGGAACACCTTCACCTCAGCGCCAGGGAAAACCTCGGTTCCAATGTCACGCCCTTCAATTACAAAGTTGCCCTCGGAACCAATGCGGCGCTGCTGTTCCACCAATGCCTGGCGCACTGCAGGAACAGAGGAAACCTTCGAAACCGAACGGTCAATCTCTGCCGTGCGAATGGAATCGGTGATTTCCACATCGTCGCTGAACACGCGGCGAGGAACTGGATCGCCCTCGGTATGGCCGAAGCTAATTTCGTGGTTGCGAGCCAAAGCGCCCAGAGCATCGGAATCATCTAGAGCCACGCCTTCCTTGAGTGCACGCCAAGCCACCGCGCGGTACATCGCGCCCGTGTCCAAGCACGAAAAGCCCAACTCCTTGGCTACCGCCTTGGCAACCGTGCTCTTACCGGCACCGGAAGGGCCATCTATAGCGATGATCATCTATGCCAGCCCCTTCAAGCTGTCCAAAAACGTGGGGAAGCTCACGGAAACGCAGTCGAAGTCGATAATATCAACGGGCGTTTCGGAGCAAAGACCCACCAGCGACCAGGTCATGGCCAGGCGATGGTCTTTACGGGAATCGAACACCAAACCCTCGGGAACCTGCAGGTTGGGCTGGCCCTCAATGTACAGGTCATCGTTTTCAGCCCAAGCATTCACACCAAGCTGCCCCAAGCCTTCGATGATTGCGGTAAGGCGGTTGGATTCCTTCTTGGTAAGCTCGCTCACGCCACGGAACACCGTGATGCCCGAAGCATGCGCGGCCACAAGCGAAAGCACCGGGATCTCATCGATCTCGGAAGCAATGTGCTGGGAAGGAACCTCGCAACCTACCAGGTTGTCGGTATAGGATGCGCCGATGACGCCGATGGGCTCCTTGCCTTCGGCGGTAAGGTAGCGAACATCGATGCTGGCGCCCATGCGCTCAAGCGTGCGGATGAAGCCCACGCGGCCTGGGTTCAAGCTCACGTTTTCAATCTGCACGGAGCTGCCCTTGCGAAGCAATGCAGCGCAAACCAAGAATGCGGCAGACGAAGGGTCACCCGGCACATCAACCTCGGAAGCGTGCAGCTTGGCAGGGCCTTCAACCGAAGCGCGACGGAAGGCATGGTCTACCTTCACACCGAACTCGGGCAGCATAAGCTCGGTGTGGTTGCGCGAAATGGCAGGCTCATTGATGGTGGTGGTGCCCTTGGCTCCCAGGCCGGCCAGCAGCACAGAGGTCTTCAGCTGGGCGGAAGCCATAGGCGAATCGTAGGTGATGGCCTTAAGCTCAGGGTTGCCCACCTCGGTTACAGGAAGGGTTTCGCAAGCTTCGGGCTCGAAGCGGGCGCCCATCTTCATGAGCGGCGCGATGATGCGGCGCATGGGGCGCTTCTTCAGGGAATCGTCGCCCGTGATGGTTACGCGAATGTTCCACGGGGCCAACACGCCCATAAGAAGGCGCGATGTGGTGCCGGAATTGCCGCAGTCGATAGGCTCGGCAGGCTCCTTGGGGCCTTCTTCGCCCCAACCGGTTACGCCGCCTGCAAGCGTGCCGTCTACCTGGCGCTCCAGCGAAACCTGCGCGCCCAGGGCGGAAACAGCGCCGATGGTAGAGCGCACATCGGCAGAATCAAGAACGCCGGTAAGGCGCGAAGTGCCTTCAGCCATAGCAGAAAACAGCACGGCTCGATGCGAAATGGACTTGTCGCCGGGAACCCTTGCCGCACCCTTAAGCGGTGCTCCCAAAGGCTCGATGGTGGTGATGTTGGTACCCATTGTTCTCTACTCCTTGTCCAACGGGTTCAGGGAAATGCTGAAACCGGCTTTAATAAGCTGAGTTGAAAGCTTGCCGATATCGCCTTCATCGGTAAGCACCATGTCGAGCACAGCGCTCGAAGAAGTGATGTGGTCGATGTTGATGGATTGAATATTGCAGCCAACCTTGCTGGCAATAGAAGTTGCCTCGGCAATGGCGCCAGGGTGGTTGGAGATGGGAATACGAACCTGCAGCAGGTCTTCGGTGGCGGGCACCCACTTCACTGGCAGCGCACGGCGCGCTTCGGCAGCGCGGTCGAGCAGCTGGGTGAAGCCTTCCTTGTCGCCCTTGCGAAGAGTGTCAGCGAAACCATGGATGATGGAGCCCACTTCATCAAGACCATCGACAATGGCCTCACGGTTGTCGAAGGCAATGCCCGTCCAAAGCGCAGGGGAACCTGCGGCGATGCGAGTGGAATCCTTAAAGCCGCCCGCAGCCAAGCGGAACAGCGCCTCTTCCCCATCGGCATGGCGAACCGCAAGCTCAACCAGGGAAGATGCCACAAAGTGAGGCACGTGGCTCACAATGGCCACCGCTTCGTCGTGGCGCTCACGCGGAAGCGAAACAACACGCGCGCCCATGCCTGCCAAAGCCTCATGCAAAGCGGCATAATTGTCGGCCGAAGTTTCTTCATTAGGGCACAGCACCCAATGCGCACCCTGGAACATATCTTCGCGTGCACCTTCAATGCCGCTCTTCTCGGAACCTGCCATAGGATGGCCGGGAATGTAGTTTTCCGGATGAGGCAGAATGTCCTGCGCCTGTTGGCTCACGATCTTCTTCGTGGAGCAGGTGTCGGAAACAACGCCCTGGAAATCGCATGCGGCAATTGCCTCAAAGTAAGTATGGGCAACGGGAACGGGTGTGGCTATCATCACCAGCTCGCACTTGGGAAGCACTGCGGAAAGGTCTTCGCTGGGCAAGTGGCCCTCGTTGATCCAACCGCGCTTCTGCGCTTCTTCCAAGGCTTCTGCCGAAGTGTCAACGCCCACCAGGTACGCATCGGAATATGCATTGCGATACGCAGCCGCAAACGATGATCCGATGAGTCCTAGGCCTATGATGGCCACTGAAGCGAAATGCGTCTTCATGATGGTAGTAGCCCGTTCCTTTCAGTTGTTCAAGAAATAATAGTCGATTCTATCATGCCTGCTTAGGGCTGGCGGTCAATGCCCTAACCTCTTCACGGCTCAGCACGCGCCATTCGCCTTCTGCAAGTTTTCCCAGCTCAATGGGGCCAAACTTAGCGCGATGGAGCTGAAGCACTGGATGCCCCACGGCTTCGCACATGCGTTTTACCTGGCGCTTCTTGCCCTCATGGATGGTGAGCAGCAAAACGGCATTGTCCTTCTTCTTTTGGGCTATCTTTGCCTGAGCGGGAGCTGTTAGCCCATCTTCCAGCAAAACGCCCTGCTCAAGCGCCCGCAAAGCCGAATCGTCGGGCACGCCCTTCACCAAAGCGCGATAGGTTTTGCTTACATGGTGCGAGGGATGCAGCAGCGCATGGCCCAATTCGCCA
>CAZQWR010000020.1:0-16712 GCA_964597085.1 uncultured Cryptobacterium sp. | reverse complement strand
GCCATGAGTTCGAATAGTTTTGAAGCAAGCCAGAAACGAAGCGAGGAAATTCGCGCCGATTTGGATGTAAATCCCGGCAAGTACACCATGCTTACAGGCGATCGTCCTACTGGCCGCTTGCATCTGGGCCATTATTTCGGCACCATCCGCGAGCGTGTGGCTCTTCAGAGCAAGGGTATTACCACTCGTATCGTTATTGCCGACTACCAGGTAATCACCGACCGCGATACTACCGATAACATCCAGGACAACGTGCGCAACATGGTTATCGACTACCTGGCGTGCGGTATCGACCCTGAAAAAACCACCATCTTCACCCATTCGGCCGTGCCTGCATTGAACCAGCTTATGCTGCCGTTTCTTTCGCTTGTTTCCGAAGCTGAGCTTTTGCGCAACCCCACGGTTAAGTCCGAGCAGGAAGCTTCCGGCCATGCGCTTACGGGCCTTTTGCTAACGTACCCCGTTCATCAGGCGTGCGACATTTTGTTCTGCAAGGGCAACATCGTTCCAGTTGGCAAAGACCAGCTGCCCCATATCGAGCAAACCCGTCTTATTGCCCGTCGTTTCAATGAGCGCTACGCACCCGTGTTCCCCGAGCCTGAAGGCTTGTTGAACGACGATGTGCCTGAAATACCGGGTTTGGACGGCCGTAAGATGTCCAAGAGCTATGGAAATGCAATCAGTCTTGCTTTCACCGCCGAAGAAACTGCGAAGCTCATCAAGAAGTCCAAGACCGACTCCGAGCGCTTCATCACTTACGACAAGGAAAATCGCCCTGGCGTTTCTGCTCTGCTTACCACTGCGTCTTTGTGCACGGGTCGCAGCGAAGTTGAAATTGCCGAGGAAATCGGCAATGGCGGCTCCGGTCAGCTGAAGGCTTATGTTACCGAATCGGTGAACAACTACCTGGCTCCCATCCGTGAGCGCCGTGAAGAGATTGCTGCAAAGCCTGGCTTCGTGGAAGAAATTCTTCATGAAGGCAATCGCAAGGCTAACGAAATCGCCAATGAAACGCTTTCTCAGGTACGCGAAGCCATGCATATGGTTTACTAGTGCCAAACAGGGCGCAAAACCCTTGCAATGCGCTAGAATAGCCAACGCAGTTTGTTGCTCGGAGGGTTTCAATGGCATGAGCATTTAAGGCATTGCTATTAATCCGGCAGAGCAGCGTAAAGCGCAGAATATTCCAAATGTCCTTTGGGCTGCGCAAAGCCTTGGCATGTTTACTTGATATGTAAGGGCAAATATAAGGGCCTATAGCTCAATGGTGGAGCAGGGGACTCATAATCCTTTGGTTCTCGGTTCGAATCCGGGTGGGCCCACCAAAAACAACCAGGCCGTCGCTTATAAAGAGCGACGGCCTTTCTTTATTGCAATGCAAGGAAGCTGCAAATAAAGGCTTCAGCTACATTGGTTAGCCTTTAATGCAGAAACAAATTCATTTACGTTCCGAATTAGCAGTATCAGCGCTTGTAATCGAGTACTCATTTTTTCTGCAAATATGCAAGGCGCTATATTGCTCTGGTGCAACTCTACGTAAACTCCGTTGCTATTCGTCTGTATCGAAGCCTAAACCATATTGAAGCAGACGCATTCTTTGCTGAGGGCAACCTTTTGCATAGTGAATAAAAAAGCCGCCAACGAAGCGTTGGCGGCTTTTAAGAGTGTGATTTTGGAAATTCGCTACTTAACCTCTTTGCGAACCTTTTTGGCCTTCTTCAGGGTAGGGCGTTCTTCTTCAATCTTCTTCATGGTGAAATAAGTCATAAGGATGTAGATGATGCTGGTGGTGCAAGCAGGGCTAAGAACATGCACAATAACCATGGCAACAACATCGATTACAACCGAAATTGCCAGCAGTCCGTACAGAAGAACCCGGAACAAGGTTGATTCATCGCGGTCGTACATCCAGTGGAAACCCTTGATATTCAGCACAACGCTGATAACAGCCGTCCACAGGCAAATCAGGGCTTCAATACGAAGCACAAGGCTCAGCTGAATGCCGTTGATCATCATGCCGCCGGTAGTGGTGAGCTCCCAGCTGGTGAAAGTTTCACCGGTGAACCATGCCGATACCATGCAAACACAACCCCATACAGCACAGATAGCTGCATAGATGAAATAACCATTCCAAATATTGTGCATTCGGCTGCGTACAGGAGTCATGGAATAGCCATCGTCTCCGATACGCACATCATCGGCGTCGTACCAGATCTCAATCGGCTGCTTTTCGGGCTTTTTCTTTTCAGCCTTTTCTTTCTTTTTGAACAAAGCCATTGGCGACCTTTCGTTAATGCTTCGAGCCTAGCCGAATCTGGCAGGCGAGGAATTATAGTATCGAACCTCAGCAGAGTGAACTTGTTCGTAGTTCCCTCTGCTGAAGAAAGACATATGCCCTGATTGTTTTGCGGCATAAAACGCTCCCGCAGGGTGGCTAACCCATCGGTGTTTATAAGAGGTACTGGCGTTATAGGGAACGATAGCACTAGCGAAGTTGAGAGCCAGGCTGGTAAGGGTCTGAGTTAGGGTCTGGGCAAAAGATCGGAAGCGTTGGTTCCTTGGGCGTGCGGGTTCTATTCAGCAAAGTTTTGGCGAATACTCCTTATCCTGAAATTCGCCATTAAAAAAAGGGAGGAAGCAAAGCTTCCTCCCTTTCCGGAATCTAGCCAAGATAACTCTTGGTTTAAGTAAGAGTTAGAACTAGTCGAGCTTAGAGCCAGCGATCCAGGTCTGGTACTCGAGAGTACCGTCATGGTCGTCGATGCCCTTAGCGATGGTGATGCGCTGTACGGTAGGAGCGCCTTCCTCAAGCCACATAGCGCGGCAGTCGCGGTAAAGAAGCTCGGTAGGACCATAAGGAGAGTCCTCGAAGTAGCCGTCGCCACCGAAGATCTCGAGCATCTCGTCGGAAACGAGACGAACGGTGTCGATGGAGAACAGCTTGCAGATTGCTGCCTTCTCAGAAACGTACTCGCCCATGTTGTCAAGGTCGAAGTCGTCGCAGAAGTCGATGATGCAGCAGCGGAGAGCATGGATCATCATCTGCATGTTAGCGAGCTTTACGCGGATAGCCTGACGCTTGATGATCGGCTTGCCGAAGGTTACACGGTCGCGAGCACGAGCGATGGACATCTCGAACATGCGCTGGGAAATACCGAGGTTGGAGGTTGCGATGTGTACGCGGGAAACCGCGAGAGAGTGCATAGCTACCTTCATGCCCTCGCCGCGCTTGCCGAGCATCAGCTCAGGACCAAGCTCAACGTTGGTGAACTTCAGGCCGGTGTGACCGGAGCCACGGCAGCCCATCATGTGAGGCATAGGAACGATCTCGAAGCCAGGAGCGTCCATCGGTACGAAGAATGCGGACAGACGGTCGTCACCCTGCTTGTCGGGGTCGGTTACGCAGATTACGTAAGAGAACTGAGAGCAGTCGGTGTGAGAAATGAGCCACTTCTCGCCGTTCAGGATCCACTTGCCCTTGCCTTCGTCCCATACAGCGGTGGAGTGCAGGTCAGCACCGGTGCCGCCGGACTTCTCGGTCAGAGCGAAGTTGGTGAAGATGGTCTTGTCCTGGAAGAGAGGCATGTACTTCTCTTTGATCTCGGGCTGACCGAAATCGTTGAGGATGCGCCAGTTGAGGTCGGATGCATAGTGCATATGCATACGCATACCCGAAGGACCACGAGAGAACTCTTCCTGAACCTGCAGGATTTCCTTCTCGGAAAGTCCCCATCCACCGTACTCCTTAGGCAGGGAGTAACGATAGATGTCGTTGTCGATGTTGGACTGGTAGAACTTCTCGGGGAACGTGTTGGTTACCTCGATCTCCTTCTGCCATTCGGTGTAAGGACCTTCGACCATTTCGCGTACCTTCTTGAGGTATGCCTTGAACTGCTCGTCGGTGATGGTTGCATTCGGATTCATAAACCCTCCTAATCGGTTTGTGAGTGGAACCTTGTGGTTCCGTTGTAACCCTTATGCGGCAGATTCCGGATTTTCCGCTGCGAACAAGTTTAGCATTTTCGGGCTGAAACGTGTCCAATAGGATATGAACCGCCCTAATTCGCCATTCCATAGGATCGTTCTATCGTTCGAATTGAACCTATCGGAGGGTCAAAGGACTCTGTGGGGGGAGTAAGCGGCGGCTCGGGTCTAAAGCCAATTTTCATACATTAATTAGTATAAGATTTTCGAGATTGGCGCCACAGTGCCTTGCGGGGTTTTACAGCAAGCTATTAGAACAAGTTCACAACTATTTACACAATGGGTGGAAAATACCCTAATCAATAGAGTGTCCCTATGGAAGCCGTTTGAATGAATCGGTAATTTCTTGCGCCGCACACCTATTTTTCTATTGGAGACAGTGGTGTTTACGCTTAAACTTATCGGAGCGAAAGTCCGTTTTTCGGTACTCGTGTGCCGAAACAAGTTCGCCTGAAGCCAGAGAGGGCCACGGGCGAGAGAAGGAGAAGATTATGGATTATGCTCTCACCGACGAGCAGGAACTTCTTGTAGAGTCCCTCAAGGAGTACGCTGACCGCTATTTTGACGACGAGTCCGTTCGCCAGATGTACGAGAACCATCAGGTAAGCGCTGAGGCTCAGGACGCATATCGCGACGCTGGCTTCCCCTTCATGGGCCTTCCTGAAGAGGTTGGTGGCATTCCTACCGATCACGTAACCCTCGGCCTCATGACTGAGAAGCTCTACGAGTACACTGGCGCTATGACCCCGTTCATGACCGGCATGCTCGCTTGCGCTGACCTCGCTGAGTTCGGCACCCCCGAGCAGTCTTCCGTCATCATGGAGGAGTACGAAAAGTCCGGCCAGTCCGTAGCAGCTCTCTGCCTTTCCGAGCCCGCTGCTGGTTCCGACAACATGGGCATGACCATGACCTCCAAGAAGCAGGCAGACGGCACCTACGTTCTCAACGGCCAGAAGACTTGGGTTACCAATGGCGCTGACGTACCTTACTACATCGTTATCTGCAAGGACGAGGATCCTGCTCGCGAAAACAACAAGATGTCCCTCTGGCTCGTAAAGCGCGAGTCCGAAGGCGTATCCACCGCTCACCTCACCAAGATCGGTCAGCACACCGTTCCCTTCGTAGACGTATTCTTCGACAACGTTGTTGTTGAGGAGTCCGCTCGCATCGGCGAGGCTGGCGCTGGTTGGCTGCTGCTCATGAAGAACTTCGAGTTCGAGCGCTGCCTGGTTGTTGCTCAGGGCCTGGGCCTTGCACAGGCTGCTCAGAACGATGCAATCGCTTACGCTAAGGAGCGCATCGCATTCAACAAGCCCATCATCACCAACCCCCGCGTTCAGGGCCTCATCGAGGAGAATGAGATCATCCTCCAGCAGACCCGTCATTGGCTGTACTACTGCCTCTGGAAGCTCGACCAGGGTCAGTCCATCAACGCTGACATCGCTATGCTGAAGTCTTGGGGCACCCGTGCTCACCTTCAGGTTGCAGACAACGCAATCGAGGTTTACGGCGGCCTTGGTTACACTGAAGAGGTTCGCGTTGGTCGCATTTGGCGTGACCTTCGTGGTAACATGCTTGCTGGCGGTACGTGCGAGGTTATGGACTACATCGCTGGTCGCGCAATCCCGAAGCAGTACAAGTAACCAACACGAATTGCTACACGTAACTCCCGTGTTTGTATAGGTGATACAAGGAGAATAGGAGCAAGAAAGTTATGAAAATTGTTGTCGCAGTAAAGGTAGTTGCTGACGACCAGGACATCTTCGTCGCTGGCGATCGTTCGCTCGACTACTCCAAGGCCCACCAGGTCATCAGCTCTTACGACAAGAACGCTATCGAGGCTGCAGCTCAGCTCGCTGCTGCTAACGACGGTACCGTTACTGTTATCAGCGCTGCCACCTCTAAGGCTACCGACGCTAAGCTGAAGAAGGACATCCTGTCTCGCGGCGTTGACGAGCTCGTTATGGTTACCGACGATGCTCTGGCAACCGCAGACTCCTTCGCTACCGCTCAGGTACTGAAGGGCATCGTTGATGCAAACGTTGCAGATTACGACCTGATCGTAACCGGCGACGGCTCTGCCGACTTCTATGCTGGTCAGGTAAACGTTCAGCTCGCTGCAGCTCTGGGCGTTCCCACCATCAATGAGGTTACCTCCATGGCAGTTGAGGGCGACAAGCTCGTTGTAGAGCGCACCCTCGAGGAAGAGGTTGAGGAAATCGAGGTTCCTCTGCCTGCAGTAGTTTCCGTATCCCCCTCCATCGGCGAGCCCCGCATCCCTGGCATGCGCGAAATCCTCGCTGCTGGCAAGAAGCCTTCCACCGTTAACGAGCTCGCTGGCGGCGTAGAGGCTAAGGTTGAGATCGAGGAGATCAAGGCTCCCGAGCTCGCACCTCGCAAGCAGCAGGTATTCGAAGAGGGCGACATCGACGCATTTGCTGCCGCTGTTGCTGAGGCTATCAAATAGAAAGAGGGTACTGAAACATGAAGGCATTTGTTCTTGCTGAAACCACCGACGCACAGCGCTCTCTTTGCGCTGGCGCTCGCTCCATCGCTGACGAGGTAGTACTCGCAGTTGTTAAGGGCGCACCTGTAACCGGCGTTGCCGACAAGGCATACGACGTTGAGCTTCCCGAGGGTCAGCCCGTAGAGAACGCCGCTGCTGGCGTTCAGGCTGCTTATGAGGCTGCTCAGCCCGACGTAGTGCTCGTTGAGCCTACTCCCCGCAACAAGATCCTCGCTGGTCTTCTTGCTGCTAAGCTCGGTACTGCAGTTGTTTCCGACGTTACCGCATTCGATGGCGACGTTGTAACCAACATGTACTTCGGCGGTCTCGCTGCCAACAAGCAGAAGGCAACCGGCGCTAAGGTTTACACCGTTGCTGCTACCGCTTTTGCTGATGCAGAGCCCACCGGCACCGATGCTGTTGAAACCATCGCTTACACTGCTCCCGAGAAGGCTCTTGTTCTTCGCGGCACCAAGGCTGTTCCCCGTGAGGGCGCAGACCTCACCAAGTGCGACGTTGTTGTTGGCGCTGGCCGTGGCTTCGCTGAGGAAGCTGACCTCCAGATGGCTCGCGACCTTTGCGCTAAGGTTGGCGGCGAGCTCGGTTGCTCCCGTCCTCTGGCTGAGAACGTTGACTGGATGCCCCGTAACCTGTACATCGGCGTTTCCGGTCTGCAGCTTGCTCCCAAGGCTTACTTCGCTCTGGGCATCTCTGGTCAGATGCAGCACATGGTAGGCGTTCAGGGCGCTGACACCATCATCGCAATCAACAAGGACCAGAACGCACCTATCTTCAAGCAGTGCGACTACGGTATCGTTGGCGATATCTACAAGGTTCTTCCTGCCTTGATCGAAAAGCTGTAAACGCTTATTATTGCAGGGCGCAGGCAACTGCGCCCTGTTTTTTTGTTCACCTCTGAAAGGAAAAGCATGTCCGATTTTGACGCGATCGTCGTCGGTGCTGGCTGCGCAGGTTCTGTTGCTGCCTACACCCTCGCATCCGCCGGCAAGTCGGTTCTCGTCGTCGAGCGTGGTCAGTACGCTGGCGCAAAGAACATGACCGGTGGCCGCATCTACACGCATTCGCTGGCAAAGGTATTCCCGAACTACCAGGAAGCACCTCTGCAGCGCAAGGTTACGCATGAGCGCATCTCCCTCATGTCGCCCGATTCCAACTTCACCATCGACTACGCTGCTCGCGAACTCGAAGAGGCTGGTAAGGAGTCCTACACCGTTCTTCGTGGACCCTTCGACCAGTGGCTGGCCGAGCAGGCTGAAAACGCTGGTGCTGAGTTCATTTACGGCATTGCTGTAGAAGATCTCATCATCGAAGACGGCAAGGTAAAGGGCATTAATGCATTCGGCGACGAGATTACTTCTGATGTTGTAATCCTTGCCGATGGCGTTAACTCCCTGCTTACTTCCAAGGCTGGTCTTTCCAAGAAGGCTCCTGCTATCCATCAGGTAGCAGTTGGTGCCAAGGAAACCATTCAGCTTCCTGCCGATGTTGTAGAGTCTCGCTTCCTGTGCAACCCTGGCGAAGGCGCTTCTTGGCTCTTCGCAGGTGACTGCTCCAACGGCATCATTGGTGGCGCATTCATTTACGCCAACAAGGAATCTGTTTCCGTTGGTATCGTTGCAACCATGAGCGAAGTTCTGAAGCAGGACATCCCTGTTTATCAGATGCTTGAAAACTTCAAGAACCGTCCGGAGATCAAGCCCCTCATCGCTGGCGGCAAGACTGTAGAGTACTCCGGTCACGTTGTTCCCGAAGGCGGCATCAAGATGATGCCCGAAATCGTTGGCGACGGCGTTATCGTTGCTGGCGACGCAGCTATGCTGTGCATGAACCTTGGTTACACCGTTCGCGGTATGGACCTGGCTGTTGAGTCTGGCGCCATCGCTGCTAAGGCCGCCATCAAGGCTCTCGATGCAGGCGACACCTCTAAGGCTGGCCTGTCCGAGTACAAGACCATGCTCGATGCTTCCTTCGTAATGCGCGACATGAAGATGTATGAGGATGCTCCTCAGTTCCTGGAGAACTGCCCTGGCATGTTCCGTGGTTACCCTGAGATGATCCGCGACATCATGACCCCGCTGTTCAAGGTTGACGGCGAACCTCGTCAGCACGTTTTGAAGCTTGCTCTTCCGCCTGTTAAGAAGCAGGGTCTGTTCAAGCTTGCTAAGGTTGCTATGAAGGGAGTGAAGGCGCTGTGAGCGAACTCAACATCACCGTTAACGTCGACGAGAAGCTCTCTCTCAACAAGTTTGAGGTCGACGAGGAAAACGCACACATCAAGATCAAGGAAGGCGTTAAGGCTTCCGATCCTGAGTTCCACAAGCTCGTTATGTGCTGCCCCGCAGCTCTTTACAAGATGCCCGCTGAGGGCGACGAGCCCATCTTCGACTATGCTGGTTGCCTCGAGTGCGGCACTTGCCGCATGATCTGTGGCGAAACCATCCTGGAGAAGTGGGAGTATCCTCAGCCTACCATGGGTGTTCAGTACCGCGAGGGCTAGTAACTAGCTAAATCTTTTTCTGGCATAAACATGCTGAAACAAAAGGACCTTCCTTTGGGCGGGTCCTTTTTTTGTGCTTGATCGGTTTCGGCTTGAAGCAAACGGCTAGGCTAGTACGCTCTCGTTTTTTTAATGCATGGTATTTTCGTCTCGAATCTGCGCCATACGCGGCTTCTAGGAGTTTTCACTGATCTATAGGTAAAAGTTTCATTACCTATAAGGAATGGTTATACAAATCAAGGATTCGCATTTGATCCCCGAATTAGAAGTTCATGTTTCTCGGGGCTAACATGAACCTGTTTTTATTTGAACGCGTTTTATAAACGACTTCAATTTTTTATAACGCGTGGATTCGGGGAAAGGGGAGCATTGTGAGCGCAGCTAAGCAGGCATCGAAGTATCTTTTTGCTATTGCTACCGTATACATGTGCTATTTGACGCATGGTGTGCAAGCAATTGTTTTCAGTCAGAACCAAGTGAACTTCTATACGCAATGGGGATATACCGATGCGGCAGCTGGCGCTGCTGCGGTTTCGATGGCCATTACCTGGGTTGGTGTTGGCAAGTTCGTGAGTGTTTGGATTGGCGGTGAAATTTCCGACCGTATTGGCCGTAAAGTTTTGGCTGTGGGTGGCGGTATCCTTTACATCGTTTCTTTTGCTGTGATGCTGGTTACCGATAATGCCACTGTTGCCTGCGTTGCCGGTTTTGTTTCCGGTGTTGCAACTTCTGGTTTCTGGGACGGCTCGCTTTACCCTGCGGTAGCTGAGGCTAGCCCGAAATACTCCGCTTCCACCACCATTGGCATCAAGTTGGTCATTTCTATTGCTGGTATTATTTATCCGCTTTTCGTAGCCATGAACAGTGGTGCTAACTGGCACATCAACATCTACATCCCCATTGCACTTTCCATTATTGCCACGGTGATGGCAATCTTCACGCCGTTTGTTTATGACGATAAGCGCAAGCTGAATGCTGGCTCCGAAAGCGGGGATGGTGCCAAGAACGCTGCTGAGGCTGAGATCCAGGCAGCTAAGGATGCCATGAAGGAACCTGCTTCAGGCATGGTTAACTTCGTAACTCTGTTCTTTGGCTTTGTGATTATGTTCATCATGTACGGCGCCCAACAGTACACCAAACAGTTTGGAATTACCAACCTTGGCCTGGAGACCACCGCTGCAGCTGGTCTTACCTCTATCTACACTGCAGGCTCCGTTATCGCGGTTCTGTTCTGGGCTTGGATGATGGGCAAGCTTCGTTGGACTCCCATCAAGGTGATTCTGATCGACTCTATCTTGGCGGCTATTGCACTTGCTTTGGTAATCGTTGCTTTGCCGCTCAACCTTGGAGCCGGTGTTGTGTACGTTGCCATTGCCGTGCTTGGCTTCTCTGCTGCGGGCGGTATGCTTCAGACTGGTGTAACCCTGCGTCAGATGATGTGCCCTGGTCCGCGCGGACGTAATGTAGGTATGTACTATACCTTCATGGGATTTGCTTCCGTGTTCCTGCCTTTCATCGTTTCTTCCATGACCACTAATGTTGGCGAAGCCAGCGCTATCTGGATCATGATGATTCTGCTGCTCGTTGCATCGTGCGTAAGCATTGTAATGTCGCTCTACATCGTTGCTCGATTCAAGAGGCAGTTCGGCTACAGTGCAATGTCCAAGATGCAGGATTAAAATAAGCAATTATCCTCATACCTTCCGGCGTGAGGCTGTTGGGCTCCCGAGAGGGAGCCCTTTTTCGTATGGGCGCTGGTAGAGGTAAATCGCACCGTCCTAGGTTTGTCACGAATGGGAATCTTTTTCGTATGGGAGCTGGGGCTCCGTTGGGATTTTGCGGTTATAGATGCGAGGTGAATGTTGATATTTGCCCATGGTGATGCTGTCTTCGATTGGCCTTGCGTTTTTTCTTATGGGTTAAATGTTAGGGTCGATGATATAGATTTCGCTTTATCTATTGGTTTTACGCTATACTTGTTCGCGTTTTTGCATTTGTAGAAGGCATAGGGACGAATGAATCTTTCTCAGCTTTACTATTTTCGCAAGCTCGCAGAGCTGCAGCATTATACTCGTGCGGCAAAGGAGCTTTTTATCACGCAGCCCACGCTTTCGGGCTCCATTTCCTCGTTGGAGCAGGAATTGGGCGTTTCGCTTTTCCAAAAGGCCGGGCGCAATGTCGAGCTCACCAAGTACGGAGCTGAATTCCTTGAATACGTCAATGCTTCGCTGGAGCAGTTGGACAAGGGAATTGCCATCATGAAGGGCTATTCGGGCGAAGGCGATGGCGGTGCAATCGACCTAGGCTGCATCATTACCTTGCAAGCCGATTATCTTCCGCGTTTGTTGAAGGGCTACGCAGATGTGAGCGATCGTAAAACCGACTTCAATATTAACCAGAAGCCTTCGCAGGATCTGCTTGCGGGTGTGGTTGAGGGCAAGCACGATGTGGCTTTCTGCGCATTCGACGAAGTGGGCGCGAACTTGGAGCGAATCCCAGTTGTTGAGCAGCAGCTTGTGGTTTCCATGAGCCCCGACAATCCTTTGGCTTCCAAGGAATTTGTTACCCCGGAAGACCTGCGCGATGCTTCCCTTATCTCTTACCGCGATGAGGTGCCCGTGGGCAAGTCGGTGAAGAATTTGATGGATAGCTTCGGTATCGACAATGTTCGCTATGCCTATGAGGATGAGTCGATCTTGACTGGCTTTGCAGCCAATAGCACGGATGTTGCCTTGATGCTCGATACCTTCTTCCCGCATTCGGTAGAGGATATCGTTATGCTGCCTTTGTATAACAATGCTGAAGAGCGGCGCAGGTACTGCCACACCATTTATTTGGTGTATAGCGAAAAGAACTACAGGCCTTATTGCGTCGAGCATTTCGTTGATTATGTGCGTGATACTCAGCTTTTGGACCGCTCGGGCGATTCGGCGATTTACATCGACTAGCCCGTTGCTTTTATGGCTGACGTTTTTTTGCCCGGAGCGTTTCGTTTCGGGCATTTTTGTTTGCCATTTGGTTTGGGCTGCTGCGGGTACGTTATGGCGGCGCCCTTGCGATAAAATAAATCGTTATGATCTTACAGCTTGAACACATCACCAAATCATTCGGCTCGCGCGTTTTGTTCCAAGACGTTTCGTTCCGTTTGGAAGAGTACGACCGCCTTGCCTTGGTTGGCCCCAATGGTGCGGGCAAAACCACCATGCTCAACATCATCACCGGTAAAGAAGATGCTGATGAGGGGCGCATTGTTTTGGGCAAGGGAGCCAAGATAGGCTACCTGGAGCAGGAAGCCATCGAGATGGGGGAGCGCTCCATATTCGAAGAGGTTCTTTCCGCGCAAACCGAGATTTTGAGCCAGGAACGCCGTATGCGCGAGCTTGAGCAGCAGCTTGGCCAAAACCCCACCGAGCAACAGCTTGCGCAATACGGCCGTGCCCGCGACCAATACGAGGCCATGGGCGGTTATCAGTTGGAAAGCAGGGTACGCTCGGTTTTGTTCGGCCTGGGCTTTGGTGAAAGCGATATGGAGCGCCTTACCACCGATTTTTCGGGCGGTTGGCAGATGCGCATCGCTTTGGCCAAGCTGCTTACGCGCAACCCTGAGGTTCTTCTTTTGGACGAGCCTACCAATCATCTTGACCTGGAGAGCGTGAAGTGGCTGGAGGGCTTTCTTCGCAGCTATACGGGCAGCGTTATTGTGGTGAGCCACGACCGCGAATTCTTGGACAATATGGTAGATCGCGTGGCTGAAATAGATTTGGGCCATGTTCAGACGTATAAGGGCAACTATTCCGACTACCTCCGCCAGCGCGAAGAGCGCTTGGTGCTGCTGCGCGAGCAGGCAGCCAAGCAGGCGGAGGAAATTGCCCATATGGAAGCTTTCATCGAGCGTTTCCGCTATAAGGCCACTAAAGCCAAGCAGGTTCAAGACCGCGTGCGCAAGCTTGAGAAGATGGAACGCATTCAAGTTCCACCGGAGCGCAAGAGCGTGCATTTCAACTTCCAGCAGCCGCCTCGCACGGGCGATTTGGTTGTTGAATGCAGCGGCCTGTGCAAGAGCTTTGGCGAAAAGATTGTCTACAATGGCCTTGACCTTTCTCTGTACCGTGGCGAAAAAATCGCATTGGTTGGCCCCAATGGTGCCGGCAAGTCTACCTTGCTGAAGATGATCGCAGGCGCATTGGAGCCTGATGCGGGCGCCATTAAATACGGTGCTCATGTAAGCAAAACCTATTTCGCCCAGCATCAGCTTGAAGAGCTGCATCCGGGCAATACCGTGTTCGAGGAGCTGGACGGAGCAGCACCAGGGTGGAGCATTTCGCAGGTTCGCACGCTGTTGGGCGCGTTCTTGTTCCAGGCCGATGCTGTGGATAAGAAGGTCTCTGTGCTTTCTGGCGGTGAAAAGTGCCGTTTGGCTTTGGCCAAGATGCTTGTTTCTCCTAAGCCCCTGCTTTGCTTGGATGAGCCCACCAACCACTTGGATATTGCCAGCGCCGATATTCTGGAGCAGGCTCTAAAGCAATTCGAAGGCACTATCCTGCTCATTACTCACGACCGTCATCTTATCCGATCGGTGGCCAACCGCATTATCGAGATCAAGCCCGGTCAGGTTACCTCCTTTGCCGGCGATTACGATTATTACCTGTACAAAACCGGCCAAGAAGATACGCGCAGCGCAGTCGATGGTGCGGTTGCGCATCCTAAGGCTGCACCGGCTGCCGCTTCTTCCGAAGCATTTGCAAAGGCCTTCAACAAAGAGCAGCCCAAGAAGAGCTCGCTCACCGCGCCGCGCGGGTCTGCCCCGAAAACCAAGGAGCAAAAACGCGCCGAAGCCGAGGCTCGCAACCGCGCTTATGCCGCCTTGAAGAATCAGCGTAAGCGTGTGAAGGAACTGGATAAGATCATCGAGCGCGAAACTGCGCGTATGGATGAGATTATGCAGTTACTGGCCGACCCAGAGTTCTACACCAGCGAAGACTCATCGAGCGATGTTATTGCCGAGCATGCAAAGCTCAAGCAATCCCTTTCCGCGCATGAAGAAGAGTGGATCATGCTTTCCGAGGAAATAGAGGCGGAAATGAACAAGGGGCTGGAAGGCGCGTAATGGCACTTGATTTGCACGTGGTTCTCTTTGAGCCCGAGATTCCCCAGAACGCCGGCAATATTGCGCGCACCTGCGCATGTACGGGCGTAACGCTGCATTTGGTTGAGCCTATGGGTTTTCGCTATACCCAGCGCAATTTGGCGCGTGCTGGTTTGGATTACTGGGATAAGGTAGTCATTGAACGGCATGCCAGCGTAGAGCAGTTTTTGGAGCAGCATGCCGGCAAGCGGATGCTGTTCTTTACCGGCAACACCGAGCGCAGCTTCTACGATGAGGACCTTACGGGTGCTGAAGAGCTGTACTTGGTGTTTGGCCGCGAAAGCCGCGGCATCAGCCCGGAGGTGCTTGAAGCCCATTCGAGCGAATGCGTGCGTCTTCCCATGCGGGAGGGGTTGCGTTCGCTCAACCTTTCCAATGCGGTTGCCATAGGTGTGTACGAAACGCTGCGGCAGGGCTCTTTCCAAGGGCTGGTGTAGCTGTGTCGTATCGTGTTCGCATAGAGAGCTTCGAAGGTCCGTTCGACCTGCTGCTGTATTTGGTCAGCCGCCAGAAGGTGAGCATCGGCAGTATTTCGCTGGCTGAAATCACCGACCAGTATTTGGCTGAAGTGCAGCGTATGCGCAACGTTGACCTGGACGTGGCCAGCGATTTCTTGCTAGTTGCCTCCACTTTGCTGGAAATCAAGGCGGCAAGTCTTATCCCGCAGGAAGAACCTGAAGACTTGCCAGAAGAATTTGAGGAAATGAGCGCTGGGCAGATGCGCGATGCCCTGGTTGAGCACCTTCTGGAGTACAAGAAGTTCAAGAACGCCGCCGCTGCGCTTTCTTCGCGCTTCGAGGCCGAGGGCCGTGTGCATGTGCGCCCGTTCGGGCCTGATCGCTCTTTCCTAACACTGGTGCCCGACTACCTGAAGGGTGTTGAGGTAAACCGGTTAGGCGAGCTGTGCGCCGGCTGCATTGCGCGCCGCGATGTGTTCCTGCTGGAAAGCGAGCATATTGCTGCACGTGTGATTCCCGTAGAAACCCAGGTGCGCACCGTGTTCGACCGTGTGTGCCAGCAGGGACATGCGCGGTTTTCCGATTTTGTTACCCAAGACGATGACCCGCATTTGATTGTGGTTACGTTCTTGGCCATGCTGGAGTTGTTCAAGCGCAACATGGTGAGCCTTCGCCAGGAAGAGCTGTTCGGCGACATCGACATTGCGTATGTGGAGGGCAGCAGCGAAGAGCAGATTTTGAACGACGATTTTGATTCCGCGCAGGAGGTGCGCTGATGCAGGCAGAAGAGAACATTTCGATGAACGGCGAAGAAAGCGATGCTGCCGCGGAGCAGGGGGTTGAGCCTGAAACCATAGGTGGCATTGCTGCGCAGGGCGATGCTGCGCTACGGAGCGACGTTGCCGCGCGGAATGAAGATGCAGAGCTCGGCAGTGCCCCGCTGCAGTTCGTCGAAGGTGGTGCCGTGGTGCAGGATGATGAGCCTGAGACCCCGGCTTCTCTTGGTGAAGCTGGAAAAGCTTGGCTGGCGGGCGCTATTGAGGCGATGCTGTTCGTAACGGATGAGCCTGTTGGCGTGCTCACTTTTGCCGACATGCTGGAGGCGGACCCCGCCGACGTGCAAGAGGCCTTGGTTCAGCTGCAGCAGAGCTTGGAGCAATCCGAGCGCGGCATTCAGCTGCGTGAAGTTGCCGGCGGTTGGCGCCTGTACACGCACCCGCGCTATCACGAGCTTATTGAGCGCTATGTGGTTTCCTGGGATACGCGCAAGCTTTCGCAAGCGGCGCTCGAAACGCTTGCGGTTGTTGCCTATTGTCAGCCCATCACCCGTAACGGCGTTGCCTCTGTGCGTGGCGTTAGCTCCGACAGTTCCATCAATTCGCTGGTTGAAAAGGGCCTGTTGCGCGAAGCGGGCACCCAGGATGCGCCGGGCAACCCGGTGCTGTATGCCACTACGCGTACCTTTCTGGAAAAGTTCGGCCTTCGTTCGGTTAAAGATTTGCCGCCGCTGGAAAGCTTTGCGCCCGATGAGGAAACCCGTGCATTCATTGCAGAGCGCTTGAATGTGGTGCGCCCAGAAGACGAAGCCTATACGCTGGCCGCTGCCGATGATGAAGATTCCAACCTCCCACCTGCGGAAACTATGCAAGAAGCCATGCAGCAGATGCTTTCCGATGCATTGGCTCAGGGCGCGGGTGCGGTAGAGAAGATCAACTTTGACGAGCTAGTGTTCGACGAGGATGACTAGATCTATGAGCGCCGAATTGCCCAAGCAAAACGAAGCTATGCGATTGCAGAAGTTCTTGGCGCGCGCGGGTGTTGCCAGCCGCCGCAGCAGCGAAAAGGTTATAGCTGCTGGACGCGTGCAGGTGAACGGTGCTGTGGTAACTGAAATGGGCACCAAGGTAGACCCTGCGGTTGACCAGGTGTTTCTTGATGGTCGGCTTGTTGAGCTTCCAGCTCAGGCAACCACCATCATGTTGAACAAGCCTGCAGGCTACCTTACCTCCATGAGCGACCCTCGTGGTCGCCCTTGCTGCGAGCTTGGTTCCTGCCGAAAAATACCCCGGGCTTTACCCTATTGGGCGCCTGGACTTCGAT
>CAZQWR010000019.1:13041-17303 GCA_964597085.1 uncultured Cryptobacterium sp. | reverse complement strand
GCAACCACCATGGCCGCTAGCGCCAGCGCGGCATCAACGAAGCGGCGTGGCCAGTGCGCGGGCGAAAATGCGAACATTGCCACGGCAAAGCCGGGCAGCACCAGGAACACCTGCAGCTGCTTGGTAAGAAAGCCCAGGCCAATAAGCGCGCCGGCGGCAACAAGCCATGCGGTCCGTTTTCTGTTTCCGCTAGTACTGCACTCGTATTCAAGCGCGTGTAGCACGCAGGCCGAAGCGCTCAGCATTAGCAAAACCAGCAGGGCATCGGGGTTGTTGAAACGGAACATCAGCGCGGCAACGGGCGTGAACGTGAACGCGGTGCCGGCGGCAATGCCTGCCCAGTTGCCCCAGTAACGGCGGGTGGTGGCGTACAGCAAATACGTGCAGGCAATGCCCATAAGGGCTTGCGGCAGCAATATGGCAAACGAGCTTAGGCCCAGCAGGCGCACCGAAAGTGCCATTGCCCAGATGCTTGCTGGGGGCTTGTCTACGGTGATGGAATTTCCTGCATCGGAAGAGCCCCACAAAAAGGCCCACCAATCTTGCGAGCCGGCTTGTGCGGCGGCGCTATAGAATTCGTTGGCATAGCCTGACGCATCCAGGTTCCATAAGAACACGAAGCACGAGCATGCCATGAGCACGCCCAGGGCAATCCAGTCGCGCTTGGTGCGCTTGGGGCACAGCGGGTTCAATGCCGTTTTGGCCATGCTAGTTCACCGCCTTACCCCTGAACAGGCTTTTATAGGCGTTCACCTGAGCCTGTTCGCCCGGGGTGAGCGGGGCTTTCGCCTTGCGGTGCAGGCGTTTCATGCCGCGCAGGTCTTTCCATACGGTGCTGGCAATGTGCACGGTGGTGCCCTCGTCTTCGCGCCAGCGCACGGGGAATTCGCACATGGCCACGCCCATGCGCTCTGCCAGCACCAAAAGCTCGGTGTCGAAGAACCATTCGTTGTCTTCGACCAGCGGAAGCAGTGCCTGCACGGCGTCGGAGCTTATGGCCTTGAATCCGCACTGCGCATCGCGAAAGTCTACATGCAGATAGGCCTTCAGCATCCTGTTGTACGTGCGGCTGATGAATTCGCGCTTGGCGCAGCGTTCTACCTGCGAAGTGGGCATAAGGCGCGAACCGAATGAAACGTCGGCACGTCCGTCCAATATGGGGCGCACCAGCTGGGGAATGTGCGAAACATCGGTTGAAAGGTCTACATCCATGTAGGCCATAACGTGAGCCGCCGAGCTGCTCCATGCAAGCTTCAGCGCTCGCCCGCGGCCCTTTTGCGGAATGCGCAGTGCGCGCACTTGCACGGGGAAGGCTTCAACCAGGTGAGTGGCCAGGTTCCAGGTTTTGTCGTTGCTGGCGTTGTCGGCAATAACCACCTGGCCAATTACGGGATTGGGGTAACTGGCCAGTTTATCCAGCTCATCCATTAAAAGCATTATCGAAGAGCCAAGCTCGGCTTGCTCGTTGTACACGGGCACCACAATGTCCACGTCTACGGCGCGCGGCTCGCCCGCAAACACCACGCCTTCGAATGCTGGGTCTTGCAGAATCTGTTCGGAGTTCATGTTTGTCCTTTCTTGTTTGGGAAAGGGTGAATGGGAATGGGGTGCGAAAGGAAATATGGGAGGGTGCCGGGCTGGGCCCGGCACCCCAGGGGAAGGAAACACGCCGCTAGGGCGAAGGGAAATGTTGGGTTGGCTTTTGGCACGTTAGCGCCAAGAGCCCTAAATGGTTGCGGAATCGGAGCTGCTGGCTATGCCGCTGGCAGTGCCGCTGTTTTGGCTGTTGCTATTGCTTTGCGAGCTGGCTGAATTGTTTGCGGCTGAAGAGCTGCTCGAAGAACCTGCGCTACCCGTTGACGAGCTGTCGCTGCCAGCTGCGGAGCCGCCTGCAGAACCAGGGGCATTGCTGCTGCTTGCGGCAGAGCCGCCCTGCGAAGGTGCGCTTTGGCCGTCGGCGGAACTGCCGCCCATTCCCTGTGCGCCGTCGGCAGAGCCACCCATTCCAGAGCCATCTTGCCCACTGCCCATGCTGTTGGAACCGGGGCCGCCTTGGCTGCTTTGCTGTATGCTTCCTTGACCGCTGCTGGAGCTTTGGCCTGCAAAGCTTACGATGGTGCTGCTTATGGCACCGCCAAGAAGGCCGCAAGTAAGCGAAAGAGCACAGGTGAGCGCTATAAGCTTTCCCCTGGTCTTCGCATTAGGCGAATATTTTGCCTGCGATGCGGCTGCAGTGTTTTCTAGGTTGTAAGGATGCTGGGGCGCGGCCGAATCGCCGATGCCCGTAGAAGGGCCGCCGGGGATTGCCGTGAAGGAAGCTCCGTTGCTGTTGTGCGCAGCGCCGTTCGAAGGCTGCTCCGGTGCAAGGTATGGATGGGTGAGCGCTTCGTGCGCGGTGGTGCCGCTGGTTTGCTTAACGGCGCTGAATGTTTTGGTGTAGGTTTCTTCCATGTTTGCCATGGTTTGGCTCCTTTGCGTTTGCTCGCGGTTAGCACGGGTTTAGTTTTACGAGGCAAAAGGGCAGGTGGCGGGCTTGCAAGCCAAATTTAAAGTTGGCTTAAGGGAATACCTGGGGTTTTAAAAAGGAAGCACTGTGAGCTTTAAGGTTGGCTTAAGGAGCCTGCGCTAACATTCAGTTTGGAAGCGGCACGTGCACAGTATTGCGCAAGGTGCCAGGCGTCAGGAGGGCAAACACCAATGAAGCTTATGTTGGCAGAAGACGAGCAGCAGCTTTCGCGTGCGCTGTGCGCAATATTGGAGCGCAGCGGTTACGAGGTGGATGCTGCATACGATGGCTCTGCCGCGTTGGATTATCTTTTGCAAAACGAATACGACGTTGCCGTGCTGGACATCATGATGCCCAAGCTTGATGGCCTGGAGGTTTTGCGAATGGCTCGTGCCCAAGGCGTGCGCATCCCGGTAATTATGCTTACCGCGCGCGGCACGGTGGACGATAAGGTTGAGGGGCTGGATGCCGGCGCGAACGATTACCTGGTTAAGCCCTTCGCCGCCAAAGAGCTTTTGGCCCGCCTTCGTGCCCTTACGCGCAGTAATTCTGCCTTCGATGAAACCTCGCTGCAGGTTGGCAATGTAACCTTGCTCCGTGAAAGCTGCGAGCTTCAGGGCCCAGCAGGCACCGAGCATTTGCCCAACCGCGAATTCCAACTCATGCAGCTGTTCATGGAAAACGCCGGGCAGTTCTTATCCACTGCTAAGCTGCTCAACTGCGTATGGGGAGCCGATGCCCCTGAAGATTCCAATGTTGTATGGGTGTACCTTTCCCACCTGCGCAAAAAGCTTTCCCAGGTGGGCGCCAATGAGGCTATCAAGAATTCCCGTAACCAGGGCTATGCTTTGGTGCATTGCGAAGGCGAAGCCGCAAAGGGCGGCGAATAGCCAATGGAAAAGCGGCTACGCATCAAGTTCATAGGTGTGGCCATGCTGGCCGTTACGGTGGTTTTGGCCTGCATGATTGGCGCTATCAACGGCATTAACTACTACAACGTTTGCTCCCAGGCCGATGCCCGTTTGCAGCTTTTGTCGCAGAACAACGGCGCCTTTCCGGAAAGCATGGGCTCTTCTGCTGCCGAAAATGGCCTGCCTGGCGGTGAAGTTCAACAGAATGGAGCCTCTTCTGCCGCATTGGAAGAAGAGCAAGGGGCGCCCAAAACCATACAGCAAGCCACTGTTTCTGCCGATGGCGCGGGCGGGCAGGCAAAAGACCCTGGAGCTAACCGCGGTATGTCGGCGGAAACCCCGTTTGAAAGCCGCTATTTCACCGTAACGCTTTCTGAAAACGGCACGGTTATGGCCGAAAACGTGCAGCAGATTGCTGCGGTTACTGCAGATCAGGCTGAGCAGTTTGCCCGCGATGTTATGCAATCGGGTGCACAGAGCGGCTTTGCCCAGCAGTACCGCTTCGCTATTTCTTCCTTGGGCAATGGCCAAACCATGTACTTGTTCCTAGATTGCAGCCGTGACTTGGGCAATTTTCAGTCATTCCTTATGGCTAGCGTGCTCATCAGCATTGTTGGTTGGCTGCTGGTTTTCATTCTGGTAACGGTGCTTTCGCGCATTGTTATTCGTCCCATCGTGGAAAGCTACGAAAAGCAGAAGGCCTTCGTTACCGATGCCAGCCATGAAATAAAAACGCCGCTGGCGGTAATCTCTGCTTCCAACGAAGTACAGGAAATGGAAAACGGCGAAACAGAGTGGACTCGCAGCATTAACGAGCAGGTGCAGCGCCTGGCTACGCTTACCGA
>CAZQWR010000019.1:8762-12941 GCA_964597085.1 uncultured Cryptobacterium sp. | reverse complement strand
CAGAGTGGACTCGCAGCATTAACGAGCAGGTGCAGCGCCTGGCTACGCTTACCGAAAGGCTGGTTTCGCTTGCGCGTATGGACGAAGGCAAGGGCGCCTTCCAAATGGACGCAGTGAACCTAAGCCGGGTGGTTGCCGAAGCCGCCGAGCCGTTTGAAACCGTTGCCGTGCAGCGCGGCAAGAATTTGGTGCAGAAAGTAGAGCCCAACATTGAATGCCGGGGCGATGTTGCAGCATTGTCCCAGATGGTGGAGTTGTTGCTAGACAACGCCATGCGCTATTCCAGCGAAGGCAGCGAAGTAACCTTGGGGCTGCATCGCGTAGGCCGCAAGGTTGAGCTTACCGTTGCCAACGGCGTGGACAACCTGCCCAAGGGCAATTTGGACAAGCTGTTCGAGCGTTTTTACCGCGACGATTCTTCGCGCAGCTCCGAAACGGGCGGTACGGGTGTGGGCCTTTCGGTGGTGCGCGGCATCGCCGAAGCACACGGCGGCACGGCGCACGCCAGCGCTAATGGCAATGTGATTACCTTCACGGTGCGTTTGTAGAAGGGCTTGTTCCGGTCGGTGCGGGTTAACTTCATGCCTGCGTCCGCCTGGGTTGGGGCAGCGATGGGTGCCATTTGGTTTTGCGTGCATCTTTTTGCCTGCAGCCCTAGTGCGACTTTCCCTTTTTGATGAAACTGCGCCAGCCAGGATTGCTCTTCTTTCTGTTAGAGCTTCACCTTTGGCGTTTCTTCCGATGTGGCAGTTGCCGTAAGCGGTTATTCTTGGAAGGCAAAATGAAAGGAACCCCGCCATGATGATCGTAGACGAGCCCTTCGCGGCACCAGTGCTCATTGAATACTTGGAGCGAACGCAGCAGCCTATTCTTGCTAACGAAATGGGCCGCAAGCTTGCTGCGCAGTACAACGTGAATGTGCTGAAGAGCGAGGAGTTTGCCGCTCGCTTGAACGCGGGCGAGCGCTTGGTGTGCACTTCCGAAAATGCCTTCAGTTGGATTGCCCAGAACTCTACCGATGCAACCCTTACTGGCGCAGTTGCCACGTTTAAAGACAAGGCCCGCATGCGCAAGCTGCTGGCTCCTATGTACCCCAACTTGCAATATCGCGAAGTGCCCACGGCGGAGCTCTCCCAGGTGCATTTCGAAGATCTGAAAACGCCTTTCGTATTGAAGCCGAACGTGGGCTATTGCAGCGTGGGCGTGTACGTTATTGAAGCTTGTCAGCAGTGGGATGCCGCCTTGGCCGACATCGAGCAGAACATGAAGGTGTGGCGCACCCGTTATTCCGAAAGTGCGCTGGCCGATGGCAGCTTCATCATCGAATCGTATCTGGGCGGCACCGAGTATGCGGTGGACGCTTATTTTGACGAAAACGGAAAAGCAGTGGTGCTGGACCTGCTGCGTCACGAGTTTCGCGACGCCGCCGATACTACCGACCGTTGCTACATAACCGGTCCTTCGGTAATCCGTGAACATGCCGCTCACTTCGAGGAATGGCTGAACCAGGTGAACCAATACGTGGGCGCTAAGAATTTCCCCGTGCACGTTGAAACCCGCATGCAAAACGGCCGTATTGCCCCCATCGAGTTCAACCCGCTGCGCTTCGCCGGCATCTGCGGCACGGAAGTGGCTTACTTTGCCTATGGCTTCCATACCTACGATTATTTCCTATGCGGAGTGCGCCCTAATTGGGATGAACTGCTGGCGGGTAAAGAGGGCAATCTGTATTGCATGGGCTACATCCCGGCCCCCGAGCCCCTGGCCAAGGGCGAAGCTGCCTTCAACTACGAAGCTTTCGAGCAGCATTTCAGCAACCTGCAAGCCTTTTATCGCTTCGACCCGCAAGCTACTGGAGCCTTAGGTTTCCTGTTTATGCAAACCGCCGAAGCCAACCTCACAGAGCGAGCCTTCCTCCGCGATGCCAACCTAGAGCAGTTCTTGCAGTAGATTTGCGAATTCGGAGCGCCCGAGTGACGGGCGCTCCGAATAGTGTTGTGGATGCTACGGAATGACATTTCATTCGGAAAGCGGATCGAGGGCTCCTATTTCACTAAGGCTTTGATCCATTCGTCAATTTCATCCTCAATGGAGTGTGGATATTCAACATTAGAGTTAAGCTTTTCCATATCGATGAAACTTGGATTCCGCCACCAATCTGGAACGAAGTAAGCAAAATGGCTGTAGTTTTTGCAGTCATCGCACCAAATCCAGGCTGTGCCCCTCCCTGTTGTTTCGTTTGCTTTATGCATAAGGAAGTGAGCATGGTTTTTGTTGCAAACGGGGCATTTTGCGGGACTTGTGATGCGCCCTTGTTCGATATCTTCAACAAGAGCCATCATCGTATCGTTTTCATTCCACATTTTAGCGTTCACCTCGTATGTAGCTGGCTAGCGAATCGCCTGCTAGATAAGCTGTATTTTCGGGCGCGGAACCACCTTTTATGAAGCTTCGCGCATGATTGAGCTCATGAGCGATTGTGTTTGCGAGCTCTTCTTCGCTGATAAAAGCTGCTGGACCAAGAACGATTTTAAAGGGATTTTTGGCTGAAGTCTTTCCGGCCACCCCCAAAGGAAGGTTCGGATCGAACGCCACCTCTATTTGTTTTCCAGAGCCTCTTAGGTGTATGCGGTATTTGACTGCGATCGCGTAGGCATGAAAGCTCTTATTCAACATCATGTCCAGAGTTTTCTCTGACTCTGGGACATTATGGCCCAGCCTGTAACGAGGTTTGCTGCCGACGGTGTTTCCGAAGCCGCCGTGTTTTCCGGCCCCCATTATTTTCCCGCTTTGCGAGACTCGGAGATTTCGCTGTTGAATTGAGCTATTTTGATCCCTACGTCTTTGTATTTTTTTGAATATGCAGTCGGGTGCGGGTCCGTAAATAACGATTGCGCATGGTTTCAGGTTTTCGATTACGGCCGCCAATCCTTTTGCAAGGATCTTTTTGTCATTAGAGCACTTAAGGGCTCCATGCGTGCCAATGGCGATCGTGCAGCCTTTGGAAACCCCATCGCAGGAACGGAGGAATGTGCGTTCATCGCCATAGCGAATGTTGACGATGACCTTGATACCGTTTGCCTGGAACCAATGTCCAATAGCCCTACTGCGGTATATGTTCCAAAGCTGAAGCGCTAAAGGCATGTCGCGGTATACGCTAAAGTCTGGCAGGATGACGCCGTTGAACTGTTTGAGGATGGGGAGGTATCGTTTGGGGTCACGCCAGATCCTTTCAAACATCCAATCGTGTTGAAAGAAGTGGACCCATTGGTCGTGGTCTTTGCACGAGATGGCTTTCGAGAATGAAATCAGTCGATTTGGGATGTATCGGGTGGGCCGAATCGTCGGAAACTCGAACGGTCCTGAATAGTTGGCATCGGAAACAAGAAATGAATTCCAGACGTCTCTGCAGCTCTTTTGCTGGCAGCTTGGATGATCGTTGCTCTTCTTGACCGTTGGGGAGCTTGCTGTTCTGAGTTTTCGCCCCTTCTTTTCATTGTTGTTCTTCGACGCGAAACCGTTATTTCCGCTCAAACGTTCCTCCATTCAGTTGGGAGATTTACTAACTGGGAAGAAGATACATTTGATAAGATTTGCTAAGTAGTATATATATCTAGCAAATTTTATTTAGGGTTATATGAGGTTGTATTTTTCTCCTTCAATTGACGAGAGGGATTGGCATGTTTGGCGTCCAGTGGTGAAGCTTGGCGAATATGAAGGCCAGTTTTTCTTCTATGTGGATAAGGCCGATGCCGATCGGAAGGAACTGCTAGTTCCGCCGCGAGGCCTTTATGGAAAGGAATTCCTAGAGCTAGATTATCGTGATCCTCTCCAGCTGATGGGCTTCCAGCAAAAATGGGGTCCTATAACAGGATTACGTGCAAGACCAAATGCGCTATTTGATAGTGACGCCTTCGTTGATGTCTCCTGCCTTGGAGGTATAGCGGGATTGGGGCGGAATCATATTCCCTATGGGGCCCAGAAGACAATTTTCCTGTACGAGGGCTACGGCGAAGTGGACGAAATAGCAAAGGAAAGATTCGGAACCGAGCTAAGCAGTCTCAGAGATGTGGTAAGGGCGCACTGGGATAATAATCGTCATAGAAAGAACCGGAAGGAGGTTGTTCCTTGCCACGTTGCGAGTGTCGAGGAGGTAGCCGAGGCGGTGTGCCATGCTCA
>CAZQWR010000019.1:4822-8752 GCA_964597085.1 uncultured Cryptobacterium sp. | reverse complement strand
CCGCCATTACGGATTGTCTTAGAGATGATTTCGGTGATGATGATTGGCATTCGCGTAAACCGCTCGTAGAGAATAGTTTGCGCTACTGCAATGCCTCTATCCAGGGCACTGTTGTGCCAATTGACCTTATTGAGGATGGCGATAATTTCGGGACGTGTACGCTAATGCAGTACTTATTTATTTGCATGGTACAAGGGTCGATATGCAACGAGACATATCGTAACTGTCAAAATCCAGATTGCAGGCGTCTATTTACGCCAGAGCAATTCAACAGACGCGCAGATTCAAGATATTGCTCTCAAGAATGCCAAGTGAAAGCGAAGCATATTCGGACCTATAAACCAAAACGTAAAGCTGAAAAGCCAAAGCGTGCAGATACCGCGCGTGCCACCGATGAAATTGTTTTATCTTGGAGCGAGAGCGACTTTCCCGTACGTGTGCTGCGAAAAGGCGAAGTTGACGTCGCAGCTGCTTATTCGTTCATGGGGTTAGACTGTGGGAGTCCCGAGAACGAAGATTATATAGCGCTCTATGGGCTGGATATTCCAAACCCCAGCGCGCAAAATGCTCTAAAGCGATATTGATTCTTCCATTGTCCCGAACAGGGCGTTCCCGGCCATTCCTGCACCTTCAGTGCGAGGATGAAGCTCAACCGCTAGCGCCGCAGCTTTTGGTTGGGCGTTGTCCTTCTTGCTGGCCGTTGGTTTTCTTGCTTCTTCGGTTATTACCGCTCCCAAGCGGCGAAGATTTCGCTCATGGTTTTGTCTAATGATTTCTGGCTAATGCTTTCTTTTGCGTTGCGCTCCTCGATTTCGGCTTCGCGCAATTTCATTGCGTAGCGGTCGTGCCTGTTCTGTGTTTGCTGACCCGTATCGTTCAGGTTAGTGGGCCAGTTGTTGATGGGGTGAATGGACGGTACGGGAACGGCCATGGCTTCTCCTTGAAGTAGGAAGTTCTTTTAGTAGAGATATTATCAACTCCCTGCCTCGACGGGCGATGCACTGTCTAAATCGGCAATGTGCCAACCGCGTGAAGCGGGTTTCGCCCGGCGGCTCGCTATGATGCGGGCACCATGTTCGCGTGCGATGGCATTTTGCCGTCCACGGTGCTTTCACCTCTGAGCATCATTGTTAGTGCAGTCTTGCTGGGATAGCTTTCTGCATGGGCGTGCTCTCTTGAACATGCCTTTTGCTTGTAGAAATAGGTTTAAGGGCTAAGCAAAATAGGCTAAACGGACGGGGAAGTGCAAGAATGGTTAAGTTAACCAACTCCCTATAAGCAGATGAGCTCCCGTAATGAAGAAGATCCAAATTCGCAAGGTGAGTGCACTGAGCATTGCGTTCACCATTGTTCTGAGCGTTGCATGCGTGGTGATGTTCCTGTTTGCCGAGCAGCAATTCGGCGAAGTGCAAACCGCTTCCAGCAACTACACTTCCTGCGAAGCCGCCGCGCGTCAGCTGGAGGAAGGCTCCAATTACCTTACCGAAGAAGCGCGCCTTGCGGTAATTTCAGGCGGCACCACCCATGTTTCCAACTACATTGAAGAAGTGGAAGTTACCCAGCGCCGCGAAAAAGCGGTCGAAACCATCGAAGCCGTAAGCAACAACTCCACGGCACTTACGGCTTTGCAGGCTGCGCTCACTGTTTCGAACGACCTTTGCGAAACCGAGTATTACGCCATGCGCTTGGCACTTGAGGGCTTCGGCACTGATTCTTCCAGCTGGCCCGCCCAAATTGCGGCCGTTCAGCTTTCGGCCGACGATGCCGCCCTTTCCAGCAGCGATAAGATTTCCAAGGCGCAGCGTTTGATGTACGACGAGGCGTATCAGCTTTCCAAGAGCGCCATAAGCGACAACATTTCGCTGTGCACCAGCAAGTTGGAAACCGAGCTTTCCAATAAGCAAAGCCGCGCTTCCAAGATATTCTCGGACGCTTTCATGAAGCTTGAAGTTATCGTGGCTATCTTTGCCATCATGGCCATTATTACCTGCCTGAGCATTCGCCGTTTGGTGGTTAAGCCCCTTATCAGCTACAACGAAAGCATCAAGCGCGGCGTGATATTCCCCGTTATCGGCGCGGCCGAGTTGCAGAACCTGGCAGTTACCTACAACGCTGTATACAAGGAAAACGAACAGCGCCAGATGCTCATTCGCCATCAGGCCGAGCACGATGCCTTAACCGACTTGCTAAACCGCGGCGCCTACGACAACGTGCTCGACCTGTATGAAAAGGACAAGGCTCAGTTTGCCCTGATTCTTGTTGATGTAGACATCTTCAAGCAGGTGAACGATACCTACGGCCATGAAATGGGCGACCGCATTTTGAAGCACGTGGCAGGGTTGCTGAAAACCACCTTCCGCAGCATCGACCATGTGTGCCGCATCGGTGGCGACGAGTTTGCCGTGATCATGGTGGAAATGACCAGCGATTTGGCTTACACCATCGAAGAAAAGGTGAACTACATTAACGGACGCCTGCAGAACTCCGAAGGTGATATGCCGGCGGTTTCCATTTCGGTGGGCGTTGCCTTCGCCGACCGTAAGAACCCTGGCGAATCCATGTACACCGATGCCGACAAGGCGCTGTACCGCACCAAGGAAAACGGCCGTTGCGGCGTGAGCTTCTACCAGGGCTAGGGCTGTTAGCAAAACGCTTGCTTGCGGGGCTGCCTTCGGGCGGCCCTGTTTTGTTGTTGGGGGTGTGGCGCTGCGCAAGGGGTGCTGTGATTGAGGCTGCGCTTGCGTCGAACCGGTTGCTGCCCGTTTGCGGCACAGTGTGGGTGGTTTGAGCAAACCTGCGCCCCAGAGCGTGCAAGCTGCGCTACTTGAAGCTTAAAATTTCAGTGGGCGTAACCACGTAGTCCACCGCGATGTCGTACTGGTCGGTGGGGATGGGCTCGGCGCTTAGCTGACTGGGGCGGGCCAGCGCTATTTTCGCTCCGTTGAAGTTAGCCAAGAAGCGGTCGTAGAACCCGCCGCCGTACCCGATGCGAAAGCCCTGCGCATCGAAGGCCAGGCCCGGCACCAGGCAAACCGCCCCATTCATTTCTGCAGGCTGCAGGGGAGTGCCCAGGTGCGCAGCGGGTTCCAAAATTCCCTTGTAGCCGGGAACCAAATCTTCGAAGCAGGCAATCTCATAGAAGAACATTTTGTGCTCGGCGGCGCAGCGGGGCACGGCAATGCGCTTGCCAGCTGCCAAGGCATCTTTTATGAGCTGATGCGTATTTATTTCGGTGCTGTACGAAACGTAGGGAAGCAGCAGTTGCGCCTGCTGGTAGGGGGCAAAGCCTTCAAGCTGTAGGCGAATTTGCTCGTCGTGCGCGGAACGCTCTTCGGCGGGCAGGTTCTTGCGCACTTCCAGGTAGTGGGCGCGCAGCTCCTTCTTGCGCTGGGCGGCCTGTTCGCTCTGCTGGCTTGGCATGGGCTTCCTTCCTTTGGCAAACGTTGCACCCATTGTAGCCAACAAAAATGCGGCCCGCCGAAGCGAGCCGCATTTTGTAACAGGAGGTTGCTTCTGTTCAAGCAAGCGCTAAGCTTGCGGGTCTGCCTGGGCGAAAGCGTACAGGCCAACGGTGTAACGGGTGATGTCGGAACGGTTGATAACGCCCACCATCTTGCCGTTTTCCATAACCGGTGCCTTCTTCAGGTGATGCTCGGCCAAGAGCGCGCAAACGTCGCGCATGTCGTCGCCCGCGTTAACCGTAAGCACGTTCTTGGTGGCAATGCTCGAAACGGGCATGCTGCCAAGCAGCTTTACCTTTTCATCGAAGTCAGAGCCCTGAGCTTCGGTGGTGAAGGCATAGAAGCTGGTGAATGTGGGGTACTGACGGGTAAGGGTGCCAATGATGTCGCCGTCGGAAACGAACCCGGTAAGCTTGCCCGAATCGTCTACCACGGGCACGCCGGAAATGCGCTTCTGGGCAAACAGGCG
>CAZQWR010000019.1:0-4722 GCA_964597085.1 uncultured Cryptobacterium sp. | reverse complement strand
TGCGCTAGAGCCGGTGGACACCAGGAAGGTTGCAATTGCGGTGGCGATGGCGCCCATTACCTGCTGCATGGTGTTGATCATGGTGCTGCCGTCGGTGGAAAGCTTGGGCGGCAGGGAAGAAAGCGCATGCGTTTGGCAGGGGCTCATGGCCAGCGGCACGCCGATCATGAGCAGGATGTGGCAAACGATTACGTAAGCCAGCGAAGATTCCGGCGTGGTGAGCATAAGCAGCACGCAGGCCACAACCGAAAGGGCGAAGCCGCAAAGCGCAGGGATGCGCGCGCCGATAGCGTCGTAGATGCGGCCGGAAAGCATGCTGACGATGGCATTGATAATGCCGCCGGGCAGCATGATAAGGCCGGCGAAGCTAACGGCCAGCAGCATGCTGTTCTGGTAGAACTGCGGCAGGATGTACATGGCCGAAAGGGTAATGCCGAAGTTGAGCATTACGCACAGCGCGCCCACGCGGAAGCCCGGGATGGTGAACACGCGCAGGTCGATAACCGGGGTTTCCATGTTCAGCTGGCGCTTGGCGTATACGAACAGTGCAATTACGCCAATTACCAGGGAAACAAGGGTGGGAGCGGAAGCCCAGCCGTAAAGGCTGGCCATGCCAACGCCCAGAACCAGGCCGCCAAAGCCCAGAACGCTGGTAAGAACCGAAACGGCGTCAATGCGTGGCTTGGAAAGCTCGTAGGGGTTCACCTGGAACTTCAGTGTGAATACAATGCCCACAGCCAGCACGATGGCGAAGCTGAAGAACACCCAGTTCCAGGAAAGCGCACCAATAAGGAAACCTGCCAGCGTGGGGCCAATGGCCGAAGCCGACATAATGACCAGTGCGTTGATGCCCATGGCGGCGCCGATCTTGTGCGGCGGAATTACCTCCAAAACCATGGCGAACATCAAGGGCAGAACCAAACCGGTGCCGCAGCCTTGGATGATGCGGCCGGCGAGCGCTACTTCATAGGTGGTGGAAAAGCCGCTGATAAGAGCGCCAATCAAGAACGCGCCCAATGCAAACAGGGTAATCTTTCGGGCGCTGAACCATTTCATCAGCAAGCTCGAGAACGGTAAGACGATGCCGATGGCCAGCATGTAGCCAACAACCAGCCACTGAACCATGCCAAGGTCAACGTTGAATGTGGCAGAAAGCTGGGGAAGGGCGATGTTCAGCGCGGTTTCGCTGTACATGCCGGTAAAGCCGCCAAGGTACAGGCCCATAAGGGCAAGGTAGGGGTGCGCAACTTTTACGCGCGCCTGAGGGAGTGCTCCGTTTTGGGGATGAGTCACAGTCTACTTCCTTTCCAAGTAGTTTCCCGATGTGCGGGCTCTGGATGTGCGGTGAAGCGTAACGCCTGCGCGAAGGCACTGTTTCTTCGCGCAGGCGGGCAACAAAAAAGGCGCTCGTAGCGTAGAGCTACGAGCGCCTCGTATTGATGAAGCTACTTCACTGCTTTGAACAGCTAAGTATTTAAGCACAATTTGGGATGGCTTCGTAAGTACTTTTTTGGATATGTGAAGAAGGCTTATGGCCTGGTATGTGGCGGCGCTGCTGGGCTTTGGGCGAGCGTTAGTGCAGATACGGCGGGGCTTGCGAGTCGGGCGCTGTTGGGGGTGGGTTGAGCTGCGGACCCCGCGCGCTCGCTGAACAGATTGAGCCTGCAGGTTAGGCTGACGGGATGTTTGTTGGGCGCGGCGGTGCTGCTGGGGCAGTTTGTGGTTGCAGCGTGGGCGGCGTGCTACTTCGTGTAGTGATTCAGACACATGGCAATGTAATCTTCCATGGTGGGAAGGAATTCGGGCAGTTTGCGGCAAATGCCCAGCTCTTGCAGGGCGGCATCGATAAGCGGGTTGTTGCAGCAGCTGCTGCACAGGCCAACTGCCTCGTTGTTGATAACGCCCAGCAGCAAATTGAAGCGCTCGGCTTGCATGCCGAACACGGCGCACAGGCGCTTGGCCAGCATATCGAAGTGCTCGTAGTAGGCCTTCTTGAAACCCTTCAGGCGCTCGAGCGTTACGTTGGTTTCGATGATGGTAAGCAGCAGGTTGCCGTAGATGAACCAGTCGCGGTTTTCATAGGCGGCGTTAGCCCATAGCTTGGCCGCTTCTTCGGCAGTGGGTGCACAGCCTTCGGGGAAGGCGGCCAGCAAGCTGTCGAAGTAGGCCTGGCGCGCATCGGCGGCCAGCTCCAGGAAGATCTCTTCCTTGGTGGTTACGTACTTGTATAGGCTTGCGCGGCTCCAGCCCAGGTGCTCGGCAATGGTGGTAAGGGTTATTTCGTGGTAAGGGCATTCGCGGTACAGCTGTGCTGTGGCCTGCTTGATGTCGGCCATGCGCTGGCTTTTCTGCTCTGCGCTGCGTGCTCTTTTGAAATCTTGCGCCATTGTTTTCCTTACCTTGCGCCCGCAGATGCGGGTTGCTTGTGCTCAGTATACCCCAGTTGCGTTTTGCGCACCCGTATAAGAAACACAGCGTAATTTATCTATTGACAGGTTACGTGACGCCGCGTAACTTAAATTGCAGCAAAGCAATTCCATTGGGAAGGTGAGGCAAATGGTTAAGCAAACCGCAGGCAGGAACGCTCTGGGCGAATTCGCCCCTAAGTTCGCAGCACTCAACGACGATGTTCTGTTCGGGGAGGTTTGGAGCCGCGAAGGCCAGCTTCCGCTGAAGCTGCGCAGTATCGTTACCATCAGCGCGCTTATTGGCAAGGGTATTACCGATAGCTCGCTGCAATATCACCTGGCAAGTGCCAAGGCCAACGGCGTAACCAAACAGGAAATGGCCGAGATCCTTACCCATATCGCCTTCTACGCTGGTTGGCCCAATGCTTGGGCAGCCTTCAACATGGCTAAGGAAGTGTACGCGGAATCCGAAGATGCAGAAGGCCATGGTGGCTTCTTCGGCCTGGGCCAGCCCAACACCGGCTTTGCGCAGTACTTCATTGGCAACAGCTACCTGAATGCCGTTACCGGCCCCGATGCATACTTGCCCATCCACAACGTTACGTTCGAGCCTGCCTGCCGCAACAATTGGCATATCCATCACGCCAGCAAGGGCGGCGGCCAGGTGCTTATCTGCGTAGATGGCTTTGGTTGGTACCAGGAAGAGGGCAAGCCCGCGCAGGCCTTGAAGCCCGGCGACATTGTGGAGATTCCCGCCAACGTAAAGCATTGGCATGGCGCTCAGAAGGATTGCTGGTTCAGCCACCTGGCCTTCGAATACCCTGGTGAAGACGCCAGCAATGAATGGTGCGAGCCGGTTGAGGATGCAGAATATTACGCACTGGAAATGGCTGAATAGCTTTTCTATCTGCGCTTAGCGGCCTGCAAGCAAGCTACTTGGCCAGGATTTCGCCCAAGTGCTTGCAGGCATCGGCTTCGTCGCCTTCGGGGTAATCCTTGGCAATTACGGTTTCTACGGGGCTTACGCCGTTTTCTTCGGCGCGCTGCACCCAGTATTCCATCCACTCGCCGTTGTTCCAGTCGTACGAGCCGAAGAAGCCCACCTTCTCATCGGCAAGCAGCGGTTCGCACTCTTCGTACATAGGCTCGAACTCGGTGTCTTCCAGCTCTTCGTCGCCCATGGCGGGGCAGCCGAATGCGAAGGCGTCGAATTCGGGTACGTGCTCTACGCCGAAATCGGCGCACTGGATGATGGTGGGGGTGCCGCCGGCTGCGGTTACGCCTTCGGCTACAAGGTCGGCCATGGCTTCGGTGTTGCCGGTGCCGCTCCAATAAACAATAGCTACGTTGCCCATAGTTGCTCCTTCGTTTGGTGCCAGCGCCTTGGCTTTCCCTGCGGGCGAAGGCCCGGGTGCCCATCGCGATGGTAGGCAGGGTAGCGCGCCAGCTCTTGTTCACCCATCAAGTTAGCAGCGGTTAACTTTAAGTCAAGAAGAAATTTCAAATTGCAGGGGAATGGTTGCTGTAAATGCCTTGACGCAAGCGGCTGTGCGGGGTAACTTATGAACAGATGTTCATATGAAGAAAGGTTAAGCCATGGCTGCCGACGAAGATATTGAAGAAACCCAGCAGCATTCGCACGAAGAGGGATGCGGTTGCGGCGAATATCAGGCCGATGATTCTGCCGTAATGCCCGACGAAGAGCTTCTGTACGACCTGGCCGACCTGTTCAAGGTATTCGGCGATACCACGCGTATCAAAATCCTGTATGCCCTTATGGCTCAGGAGTTGTGCGTGGCCGACTTGGCCGATGCCATCGGCGCCACGCAGAGCGCGGTAAGCCACCAGCTGCGTACGCTGAAGCAGTCGCGCTTGGTGCGCGCAAAGCGCGATGGCAAGAACGTCATCTATTCGCTTTCCGATAACCATGTGCACACCATGCTGGCTCAGGGCATGACGCACATCTGCGAGTAAAGCCCATGCCTAGGGAAGGAAAAGCAATGCGCAAGGTATTCAAGCTTGAAGATTTGGACTGCGCCAACTGCGCCGCCAAGATGGAAGATGCCATCAAGAAGATCAGTGGCGTGAACAGCGCTTCCATGAGTTTCATTACCCAGAAGCTGGTTGTTGATTGCGACCCGGAAAACCTGGACGCCATCATGGACGAGGCCGAAAAGATCTGCAAGAAGATCGAACCGGATATGACAATTCTTCGATAACGTTGTCTCCGCTGCCCCCGTTGATTTACTGCGCCAACCTGTGAACCCTCTCGTTTGGGGAGTTATTCTTGCTCGTTTCTTGGGGCTGTTTCAAC
>CAZQWR010000018.1:2061-17694 GCA_964597085.1 uncultured Cryptobacterium sp. | reverse complement strand
GAAATCAACACCCTCAAGGGCAACGTGAACTGGATCCGTGCCCGCGAACCCAACCTGTACTCGCCGGTTCTGGGCAAAGACCTTCAGCAGGTTCTGCCCATCATCAACAAGGAAGGCTCCGACTCCGCCGTTTTGGACAACGTGCTGGAGTTCCTGGTAATGAACGGCCGCAGCATGACGCGCGCTGTTTCCATGCTGCTGCCTGAGCCTTGGGACCACAACGACAATCTGCCGGCCCGCCGCCGCGCCTACGACGAATACCAGAGCATGCTCATGGAGCCCTGGGACGGCCCAGCTGCAATTGCCTACACCGACGGCACCACTTTCGGCGCCGCGCTGGATCGCAACGGCCTGCGCCCCGCACGCTACTACGTAACGCGCGACGACCGCTTCCTGCTTTCCTCTGAAGTGGGCACCATCGAAATCGAGCCCGGCAACATCCTTACCGCAGGCTGCCTTGGACCTGGCGAAATGGTGGAAATCGATACTTCCGCCGACCGCATCATCTGGAACGATGAAGTGCGCGCCCGTTACGCCATGGAAAATCCCTACGGCGACTGGATCAAGGAAGAAAAGCTGGAAGTTTCCGACCTGGAAGCCCCTGCCGAGCCTCAGCCCGAAGCCGATGCCGAAGTGCCCCTGGCCGTTCGCATGGCAAAGCTGGGCTACCACTACGACGATGTTGACGAGGTAATCCGCGCCATGGCCGAAAAGGGCGGCGTGCCGCTGGCTTCCATGGGCATCGATGCCCCGTTGGCCTGCCTTTCCAAGAAGAACCGCTCGTTCTTCGATTACTTCTATCAGCTGTTTGCCCAGGTAACCAATCCGCCTATCGACGCTCTGCGCGAAAGCCTGGTTACCTCCAGCGTTATCTACATCGGCAACCACGGCAACCTGCTTGAAGATTCCCGCCGCGCTTGCCAGCTCATTCGCTTGGACGGCCCCATGCTCAACAAAGAGCAGTTCGACCGCATCTGCGCCATCGACCGCGTGGGCTTCAAGGCTCAGCGCTTCAGCTGCACCTACAAGCGCAACGGTGGGGAAGGCGCCCTGGAAGCCGCTCTTAGCCAGCTGGCAGAGCAGGTTGAAAAGGCTGTGCGCCGCGGCGTGAGCATCGTGGTTCTTTCCGACCGCGCTGCTGCCGACGAAGTGCCCATTCCTTCGCTTCTGGCTGTTTCCTCGGTCCATAACCACCTCATCCGCGTGGGCGTTCGCACCTTCGCCGACTTCGTGGTTGAAACCGGCGACGCGCTTTCCGCGCACGACTGCGCAGCCCTGGTTGGCTACTCCGCTTCGGGCATCTACCCCTACATGGCGCACGACTGCATCGCCGACCTGGCCGCAAAGGGCTCGTTGGCCGTTTCCGCAGAAGAGGGCATTGCCAACTACAACAAGGCCGTAACCGCAGGCATCACCTCGGTTATGTCGAAGATGGGCATCTCCACGGTGCAGAGCTATCATTCCGCTCAGATCTTCGAAGCCGTTGGCTTCAAGCAGGAGTTCATCGACAAGTACTTTGCCGGCACGGTTTCCCGCGTGGGCGGCCTGGGCGTTGCCGATGTTCAGCGTGAAGAAAGCCAGCGCTACGACGACGCACTGGCCATCCTGGATTCGCCCAGCCCCAACCAGCTGCCTTCCTTGGGCCTTACCAAGTGGCGCCCTCAAGGCGGCGAAGAGCATCTCATCGACCCGCAAACCATCTACTTGCTGCAGCATGCTTGCCGCGAGGGCAACTACGAGATGTTCAAGGAGTACAGCGACCATCTGCACCAGGAAGGCCGCGCCATTCGCCTGCGCGACCTTATCGACTTCGTAACCGACCGCACGCCTGTGCCGCTGGAAGAGGTTGAGCCCGCTTCCGAAATCGTGAAGCGCTTCAACACCGGCGCCATGAGCTACGGCTCCATTTCCGAAGAGGCCCACAAGTGCATGGCCATTGCCATGAACCGCTTGGGCGGCCGCTCTAATTCCGGCGAAGGCGGCGAGGATCCGAAGCGCGAAACCCCGCTTCCCAACGGCGATTCGCTCAACAGCGCCATCAAGCAGATTGCTTCTGGCCGCTTCGGCGTAACCAGCCGCTACCTTTCCAGCGCCATCGAAATCCAAATCAAGATGGCCCAGGGCGCAAAGCCCGGCGAAGGTGGCCACCTGCCCGGCAAGAAGGTGTACCCCTGGATTGCAGAGGTACGTCAGTCCACGCCTGGCATCGGCCTTATCTCGCCTCCGCCGCATCACGACATCTACTCCATCGAAGACTTGGCTGAGCTCATCTTCGACCTGAAGAACGCCAACCCCAACGCCCGCGTTTCCGTGAAGCTGGTTTCCGAGGCCGGCGTTGGCACCATCGCCACCGGCGTTGCCAAGGGCGCTGCCGACAAGATCCTTATCTCGGGTCATAACGGCGGCTCCGGTGCTGCTCCGCGCGATTCCATCTGGCATGCGGGCTTGCCGCTTGAGCTGGGCATTGCCGAAGCTCAGCAGACGCTGCTGCAAAACGGCCTGCGCTCCCGCGTTGTGCTGGAAGCCGATGGCAAGCTCATGGACGGCAAAGACGTTGCCGTTGCCTGCTTGCTGGGCGCCGAAGAATTCGGCTTTGCAACCATGCCTCTTATTGCCATGGGCTGCCTCATGCAGCGCGACTGCCAGCAGGATACCTGCCCGGCCGGCATCGCAACCCAGAATTGCCGCCTGCGCAGCTGCTTCAAGGGCAAGCCCGAGCACGTGGTGAACTTCATGATCTACGTTGCCGAGCAGATGCGCGAAATCATGGCAAGCCTTGGCTTCCGCACGGTAGACGAAATGGTTGGCCACCCCGAATGCCTGCGCCAGGTAGAGGTGCCGGGCAACTGGAAGGCAAACCTGCTGGATCTTTCGCCTGTGCTGGCAAACGGCGAGTGCGAGTTCGGCGCCCACATCCCGGGTGCTGCCGGCCGTCACTTCCTGCCTGAAATGAAGTACGACGTTGAGCTGGACAAATCGCTCGACTCTACGCTGTTCCTTCCCATGACCGAAGAAGCACGCGAGCATATGCAGCCCGTACGCTTCCGCGCCGATATTGCCAACGTAAACCGTTGCGTGGGCACTATTTTGGGTGCGGCCGTTACCAAGGCACACCCCGAAGGCTTGCCCGACGGCTCCGTTGTGGTTGACTGCGAAGGCTCTGCCGGCCAGAGCTTCGGCGCGTTCATCCCCAAGGGCGTTGAGCTCAATGTTGTGGGCGATGCGAACGACTACTTCGGCAAGGGCCTTTCCGGCGGCACGCTTTCGGTGCGCCCCAGCGAAGAGGCAACCTTCCAGTACGACGAGAACACCATCGTTGGCAACGTTGCCTTCTTCGGCGCAACCTCCGGCCGCGGCTTCGTAAACGGCCTGGCCGGTCAGCGCTTCGCGGTTCGCAATTCTGGCGCCACGGTTGTTGTTGAAGGCGTGGGCAACCACGGCTGCGAGTACATGACTGGCGGCACGGTTCTCATCCTGGGCGAGGTTGGCCTGAACTTCGCAGCCGGCATGACCGGCGGCATTTCCTATGTGTACGACGAGTACGGCACGCTGCCCGCCCGTTGCAACATGGGTTCTGTGAAGCTGGTTCGGCCCACCGCAGAAGAAATCGACTTCATCCACGGCCTCATCGAAGAGCACGTGGAATACACCAAGAGCCCCCGGGGCATTAAGATGCTCTATCGCTTCGAGGAAGCAAAGAAGCACTTCGTGAAGGTAATTCCTGTGGAATACGAGCGCGTGCTCGAAATCGTTGCCCAGGCACAAGCCGAAGGCAAGAGCCACGAGGAAGCGCTTGAGCGTGCGTACGAAATCGTAGGAAAGGGAGTCAAATAATGGGTAAGGCAGGAGCATACCTCGAGCATGACCGCGTTGCTCACTCCGAGCGCAGCGCAGCCGATGCCATGAAAGACTTCAACGAGTTCGCAGTTGCGCTCTCCGACGAAGAACAGGAAATCCAGGCAAGCCGCTGCATGATGTGCGGCGTTGCCTTCTGCCAGGCTGGCATGAACTTCGGCAAGGCCCGCACTTCCGGCTGCCCGCTGCACAACCTCATTCCTGAATGGAACGACCTGGTGTATCGCGGCCTGTGGGGCGAAGCTGCCGAGCGCTTGGCGCTTACGAACCCCTTCCCGGAGTTCACGGGCCGCGTGTGCCCGGCGCTTTGCGAGGCTGCCTGCAACCTGGCATCCATCGAAGGCGCAACCACCATTCGCGACAACGAGCGCGCCATTTCCGAGCACGAATGGGCAGCTGGCGGCCCCAAGCCGCTGCGCCAGCCCGCAGCAGATGCCAAGAGCGTTGCCGTTGTAGGCTCTGGTCCTTGCGGCCTGGGCGCTGCATGGCAGCTGGCTGAGCTGGGCTTCAAGGTAACCGTGTTCGAGCGCAACGACCGCGCCGGCGGCCTGCTTATGTATGGCATTCCCAACATGAAGCTGCCCAAGGAAGTAGTTGAGCGCCGCACCAACTTCTTGAAGGAAAACGGCATTGCCATCGAGCTGAACACCGACGCATCCGATGCGCAGGTAGCTGCTCGCCTGAAGGAAAGCTTCGATGCTGTTATTGTTGCCGTTGGCGCAACTGCTGCTCGCACGGTAAACGCCCCTGGCGTCGATGCCGAAGGCGTGCTGTTCGCGGTTGACTATATTTCCGCTTCCACCCGCAAGCTGCTCGATGGGCAGGAGCCCGCAATCACAGCTGAAGGCAAGGACGTTGTGGTTATCGGCGGCGGCGATACCGGCACCGACTGCATTGCAACCGCGCTTCGCCAGGGCTGCAAGAGCATCCGCCAGCTGGAGTACAACCAGGCTCCGCCCGAGGTTCGCGCGGCAGACAACCAGTGGCCCGAATGGCCCTTCGAAAAGAAGACCGACTACGGCCAGCGCGAAGCCATCGAGCACTTCGGCGAAGACCCTCGTATGTTCAGCACCGACACGGTTGAGATCCTTACCGAAGACGGTAAGGTAAGCGGCCTGCGCGTGGTGAAGCTCGACCGCAGCGGCGAAACGCCCCAGCGCGTTATGAACACCGAGCAGGAGCTTCCTGCGCAGTTGGTGCTCATTGCCTGCGGCTTCAGCGGCCCTGAGCGCGGCGTGTATGACGCCCTGGGCGCTGAGGTTACCGAAAGCCGTGGTGTTCGCCCGGTAATGGTAGAGGGCACGCACTGCGTGAAGCACGAAGGCGAAACCCCCATCTACGCTGCGGGCGACGCCAAGCACGGCTCCACCTTGGTAGTGAACTCCCTGGCCGATGGCATTGCCTGCGCCAAGGAAGTAGCAGCCGACCTGCTGTAAGGCGGCAAGCGAATACAGAATTGGAAGAGCTCCTGCCCAGTGGGCGGGAGCTCTTTTTTGCGTTGGAGGGGGCTAGGTTGCGTTCTTTTCGGAACGTTACTTAGTCGATTTGCCGTGCGGCATCGCCAAGGCATGGCATTGCATGTGATGCCATTGGCGTTTGGACTATCTATGCCTTGATGGGGGCACTGCATTGCACCTGATACCATGGTCTTGCTGGCAGCTCGTCGCCATCGTGCGCATAAGCCCGCCATTTTCGCCTAAACGCATCAAGCCGTTGGTTTTAGACACACTCAGGCTTATTGTCCAATGCGCAGCCGTTTTCCTTGGTCTATACTTTGCCGTAATGACCAGGTGTTTCGAGCGGCGAAACACCACGTTTTGCCTAAAGGCGTGGCGAATTCGGGTGGGGCCGAGGCCAAGCCGGCATTGCAAAACGATCCATACGTTGCAAGGCAACGGGTAAGAGGGGAATTATGGACAAAGACCGCCGCGCAAACTTCTTGCGCAAACTCCATTCCTTTGCGGGCGTGCTTCCGCTGGGAATCTTCCTTTGCTTCCACATGTGCGTGAACTATTCCGCCAACTGGGGAAGCGGTATGTACGATGTTGCGGGCACCTTCATGTCGCACATGCCCTACAAGGTGGTGCTGGAAACCTTCGTTATTTTCCTGCCACTGCTGTTCCACGCGCTGTACGGCATATATATTGCCTTCACTTCCAGCGTTACGGTGGGGCGCTACCGCTACATGCGCAATTGGTTCTACGTGCTGCAGCGCATAACGGGCATCATCGCGTTCCTGTTCGTTGTTTGGCACATCTATGGCACCAAGCTGCAGGTTGAGCTTACGGGCGTTGACCCAAGCTTCGCCATGGTGGCGGGCATTGTTTCCAACCCAGTTGGCCTGGCGTGCTTCGCCATTGGCCTTTTGTGTTGCATCTACCATTTCTGCAACGGCTTGTGGACGTTCTGCATTACCTGGGGCCTTACGGTTTCGCCCAAGTCTCAGAAGTATTCGGGCATTCTGTTTGCTGCACTGTTCGTTGTGTTCGCCGCGTTCAGCATGAAGGCGCTGTTCGCCTTCGTTTGCTAGCTCGGGGAGGGGAAGCGTTTATGGCAAAAGGAAGAATCTGCGTTGTGGGCGGCGGCTTGGCCGGCCTTATGGCAACGCTCAAAATCGTGGAAGCCGGCTTTGAGGTAGACCTGTTTTCGGTAGTGCCGTTCAAGCGTTCGCATTCGGCATGCGCTCAAGGCGGCATCAACGCCGCGCTCGACACTAAGGGCGAAGGCGATACCGTTTGGGAGCATTTTGACGACACCATCTACGGCGGCGATTTTTTGGCAAACCAGCCACAGGTGCTGGGCATGTGCGAAGCCGCGCCTAAAATTGTGAATATGTTCGACCGCATGGGCGTTATGTTCAACCGCACGCCCGAAGGCTTGTTGGATCTGCGTCGTTTCGGCGGCACGCAGAAGCGCCGCACGGCGTTTTCGGGCGCAACCACCGGCCAGCAGTTGCTCTACGCGCTGGATGAGCAGGTGCGCGCACTGGAAGTTGAGGGCAAGGTTCGCCCGTTCGTAGGCTGGGAGTTCGTTTCCAGCGTAATCCACAATGGCGTGTGCTGCGGCATGGTGGCGCAGAGCCTTACCACCATGGAATTCCAGGCGTTTCCAGCAAGCGCCGTGGTAATTGCCACGGGTGGTTGCGGCGCGTTGTTCGGCAAGAGCACCAATTCCACCATCAACACCGGCTACGCCGCAGCAAAGAGCTACCGCCAGGGTGCAGCCTATGCCAACGGTGAGTTCATTCAAATTCACCCCACGGCCATTCCGGGTTTCGATAAGAACCGTCTTATGAGTGAAAGCGCCCGCGGTGAAGGTGGCCGTGTGTGGACGTATAAGGAAGGCAAGCCGTGGTATTTCCTGGAAGAAAAGTACCCTGCCTACGGCAATCTGGTTCCGCGCGACATTGCCACGCGCGAAATCTTCGACGTGGTGCACAACCAGCATTTGGGCGTTAACGGCCAAAGCGTGGTTTACCTGGATGTTTCGCACATTCCCGCAAAGGTGCTGGACGCAAAGCTGGGTGGCATTCTGGAAATCTACGAGAAGTTCGTGGGCGAAGACCCGCGCAGGGTTCCCATGCGCGTAGCGCCCAGCGTTCACTATTCCATGGGCGGCCTGTGGGTTGGGCTAGACCAGCAAACCACTATTCCCGGCTTGTTTGCTGCGGGCGAATGCGACTACACCCAGCACGGCGCCAACCGCCTGGGCGCGAACTCGCTGCTTTCTGCCGTGTACGCCGGCATGACGGCCGGTCCCAATGTTGCCAACTACGCAAACGGCCTTGAGCCCACAGAAATTCCCAGCAGCGTATACGATGCCGCTGTTAAGGAGGCATCGGCCGAATTCAACAGCATGCTGGCGCTCGACGGCGCCGAAAACGCCTATGTTCTGCATCAGGAAATGGGCCAGCTCATGACCAAGAACGTAACCGTGGTGCGCAATAACGCGGCGCTGGCAAAAACGCTGGAAGAGCTGGAAGTGTTCGAAGAGCGCTTCAAGAACATCGGTGTGCAAGACCGCGCCACGTGGAGCAACGAAAACATTTCGTTCGTGCGCCAGATGCGCGGCATGATCGATTTGGCGAAGGTAATTACCAAGGGCGCGCTTGAGCGCAACGAAAGCCGCGGCTCGCACTACAAGCCCGAGTTCCCCAAGCGCGATGATGCCAATTGGCTCAAAACCACCATGGCCGAGTACAACCCGCAAACCAACGGCCCTTCGCTGAGCTACCAAGACGTAGATATTTCGCTTATCAAGCCGCGCGAGCGCGACTATACCAAAGCCCACGGGAAGGAGGCTTAGCATGTGCGCAGAAACCGCAGCTCATGAGCCTATCCGCCTGAAAATCAAGCGCCAGGAAAGCCCCGAAGCCAATCCCTATTGGGAAGAATTCGAGGTACCGTACCAGCCTCATATGAACGTAATTTCTGTTCTGATGGAAATTCGCAAGAACCCAGTTAACGCGCAGGGTAAAACCGTTGCGCCCGTGGTGTGGGATTGCTCGTGTTTGGAAGAGGTGTGCGGCGCCTGCAGCATGATAATCAACGGCACCCCGCGCCAGGCGTGCTCGGCGCTTATCGACAATTTGCAGCAGCCCATTACCCTGCAGCCGCTGAGCAAGTTCCCGCTGGTGCGCGACTTGAAGGTAGACCGCCAGTTCCTGTTCGACGCTTTGAAGAAGGTGCACGCATGGATCGACATTGATGGCCCCTTCGATTTGGGCCCCGGCCCCCGTATGTCTTCGCGCACGCAGCAGTGGGCCTACGAGCTTTCGCGCTGCATGACGTGCGGCTGCTGCTACGAGGCCTGCCCGCAAACGGCTAACCGTAACAACTTCGTGGGCCCTGCCGCCATCAGCCAGGTGCGCCTGTTCAACGCGCACCCAACTGGCAAGTTCAACAAGCGCGAGCGCCTAATGGCCATTTCGGGGAAGGACGGAATTACCAACTGCGGCAACGCCCAGAACTGCCAGCAGGTGTGCCCGAAGAATTTGCCGCACACCACGTCTATAGCCCAGATGAACCGCGAAACCACCATTCAAAGCATCCGCAACGTATTCGGCAGCGACGTTTAGGTAGGTTGCGGACGAGTTGCGTCTGTCGGGCGCAAGCCGTCCCGAGCGGTGGCCGATGGTTGTTCAATCGGCTTGTCATCACATAAAAGAAAAGACCCCAATGGGTCTTTTCTTTTATGTGGGCGCAGGGGGCGCATCTTTAAGCACCCGCGCGGGGCATAGTTAGGAACCAGGTAGCTCACTGGGCCATTTGCCAGGTTGCCTCTGCTTTATGGGAAAATCCTTTTGCGAATCAAGCAGGGGCAGCTTTCAGTGTGGGATTCGCGGCTATCTCGCTGCTCGGGGCGGGGAGTGCGCTTGTTGTTTGGTGCGGGTGGCGCCTGCCGGGTTGGCTGGGCGCCGTTGGCAGGCACGCTGCGGCTAGTTGCCGGAAAGCTCTTTGGCTTTCTGAAGAAGGGCCTCGTGCTCGGCGGGTACCTGTTCGTTGGCCACCGCATTGAACAGCTCGCTTAGCAGCAAGCCAACGCGCGGGCCTTCGGGCACGCCCAAAGCAATAAGGTCTTTGCCGCAAATGGGCAGGTCGGCCATCGAAAGCGGCTCACCGTTCGCAACCATTTTGTTGAACATTTCCTCAACCATGTCGAAGCGTTCTACGGTGCGCTTGTTGAATTCAGCCTTGCCCATGGCATCGCCGCGCATAAGGTCGCACATAACGTGGAATAGGCGCACGTTGTTTTCCAGCTTGGCGTACAGCTTGCGAATGCTGCTTTTCGTTGCTTCAGGGCGGTTATCGTGCCAGCGAACCAGCAGCTCCAGGTCGTGCTGCATCTTGCGGCCAAAATGCAGCTGCTTGGCGCTTTGCTGCATGTGGTGCACGCTTTCAATTTCATGGTTGGGCATGTGCCCGTGCCCGTCGTTGCCAATGAAGAAGGTGTTGGGCTTTCCCGAATCGTGGAACAGCGCCGCCCAGCGCACCAGCGGGTAGGGCGGGGTGTTTGCAACCACGGTTGCCGTGTGCTCCATAACGTCGAACACGTGCCAGGGGCTGTGCTGGTCGAAGCCTATCATGGGCTCGATGCACGGCACCACATGGGCAAGCTCGTGGCCGTAGCGCAAAAGCGTTTCGCGCACTGCGCTGCCGCACAGCAGCTTCGTCATTTCTTGGTATAGGCGCTCGCCAGCAACTTCCTTCAGGTCGGCTGCGTGCTTGCGCACGGCGTTTTCGGTGTCGATTGCCATATGGAAGCCGAACTGCGAAGCAAAGCGCAGGGCACGCAGTACGCGCAGAGCGTCTTCGGCAAAGCGCGCTTCGGGGTTGTGCACGCAGCGGATTACCTTATTGGCCAGGTCGTTCTGGCCATCGAAGGGGTCAACGATGCCGCGCACTGGATGAAACGCCATGGCGTTGATGGTGAAGTCGCGCCGCGCTAGGTCTTCTTCGATGGTGGTAACGAATTCCACTTTGTCGGGGTGGCGGTGGTCGGAATATTCGCCTTCAGTGCGGAAGGTGGTTACCTCAAGGGCATCGCCTTCGCAGATAACGGTTACGGTGCCGTGTTTGGTACCGGTTTCGTGCACGGCCATTCCGCAGGTGCGGCACACCTGGCATACCTGCTGCCAATGGGCGTTGGTTGCCAGGTCGGCATCGTGGGGCTGCACGCCGCGTAGCGCATCGCGCACGAAGCCGCCTACAATCCAGGCTTCGAAGCCGTAGTTTTCCAGCGCTTCGATAACTTGCAGCACCGAAGACGGAAGATTCCCCAAAGCCCCTGGAGCATCGATATGCGGCGCGTCGTAAATGCGCATCAGAACCCCTCAAACGTTTCAGATGGATTGATTATAGAACGAGCTTTGTGCGTAACGTTCGCGAAAAGGCCGACGGTTTGCGGGTTCTCGTCCTCGAACTGCGGTTGGGCTCCTCTTGATGTTTCGCGGATTCTCCTTGGGATTTCGCGGGCGCTGCTTGGGGGTCCGCGGGTCCCGCTTGGTGTTTCGCGTGTACCGCTTGGAATTGTGCGGGCGCGCCTTAGGGGTTTCGCAGGTGCGGTAGGGGGAATGTGTTCGGTTTATGGCGAAACGCCGAGCGCTTTGGAAAAATTTTCGAATTTTGCGTTGTAGAATTCGGCAAATCAGTGGACGAACCCCGGTCTTTGCTTCGGGCTCTAGCCCCATGGCAGCTATAAAGAAGATGATCTATGGCTTTACTCTGTTTCACCAAAAATGTGAAAAGTTGTAAAGTCAAGCAAAGAGAAACTTAGGATATAGGCATGAATAATTTCGATGACATATTGCTCGCGGCATTCGGCAAAGGTGCGCCCATGCTTGCGGAGGAAATAATTTCGCTGTTTCCGGATATAACGCGCATTGCCGTATACCAGAACATCGAAAAGTCCATAGCGAAGGGCTTTCTTGCCAGGTACAGCCGTGGGGTGTACTTCATCCCAATACAAGGGCGTTTTGGGGTTGTGCCTCTTTCTGCTGAAGCGGTGGTGGAGCGCAAGTACATCTCCAACGGGGAATCGGTATTTGGCTATTACTCGGGTTTGACCCTTGAAAATCGCGCCGGGCTTTCGCCGCAAGTTCCCGCCGTTTTGGAGATAACAACGAATGCCGCCTCCAAAAGAGTGCGCAGCCTTGGTCCCGCTGGCGGCTGGAAAGACGTGGTAATTCGGAAGCCCCGATGCGAAGTAACCCCCGAAAACGTCGAAGCACTGAAGTTCCTTGATGCGGTAACTGCGCTTTCTCCAGTGGAACTTGGATCTGCCGAGCTTAAAAGTTTGAAGAAGCTCGCACGTAAAGCGGGTCGCAAACGCGTGTTTGAGTGCGCGTCTTTCTATCCCGCAAAAACCTCTAAAAGGCTTGTCGAAAGTGAGGCAGCTGGTGTTTTTGCATAGCAATGCGCTCCTTTTTGAAGAGGTTTTGCTGCGTGCTTCGGCAGCTTTTTCCATAAGCGAAGAGTTTGCTGCGAAAGATTACTGGGCAATGACGATGCTCAGGCAGGTAACGGAAAGGAATCCAGATCTTGTATTCAAAGGCGGTACCTGCCTGTCGAAATGCTATGGCGCTAGCAATCGGTTTTCGGAAGATGTCGATCTGGGCATTCCGTACGAGCATGCAACAGAAGGAATGCGCAAGGGCATAAAGCGTGCCGTGGTGGAATCCGCTGAGGCTCTTGGTCTCGGCATATCGAATCTTTCAGAAACCAAAAGCCGCAGGGAATACAACCGTTACGACTTGGAGCTACCGGGTGCAGGACGCTCTCTTATTTTGGAAACGGCGGTAATGACCCCGGCGGTGCCTTATAACGTTATGCCTGTGCAAAGCTTCGCAGGTTCGTTTGTTGAAGAGGAAGATCCTGGTCTAGCGAAAAAACTTGGGCTTTTGATGTGAAGGCGAATTCTCTAGAAAGAACCTTTGCCGATAAGGTGTTTGCTATTTGCGATTACTACTTAATGGGCAGCATGCCGCCGCGTCAGTCAAGGCATATTTACGATTTGTCGAAGCTGTTGGATGTGGTTGACCTGGATGCCGAAATGTTGAACTTGATTGGTTTGGTTAAGGCCCAAAGGGCCGGGGCTTACGGGAATCCTTCTGCATCGGAAGGCGTCGATTTGGCTTCCTTGCTTGAAGAGATCAAAAACAAAGAAGCGTATCGCGCTGATTATGAGCGCGTGACAATGCCTTTGTTATACGAGCGCGTTGATTACGATGAGGCCTCGGCCGCCCTGGGCAAGATCGCAGATTTTCTTAACGGGTGAGCAATCGGGCGTTTTGCTTGGGGGGTCCGCGGGTCCCGCTTGGGATTTCGCGTGTACCGCTCGGAATTGTGCGGGCGCGCCTTAGGGGTTTCGCAGGTGCGGTAGGGGGAATGTGTTCGGTTTATGGCGAAACGCCGAGCGCTTTGGAAAAATTTTCGAATTTTGCGTTGTAGAATCAGGGCTGTAAAACAAGCGTGCTTGCTTGGCGGTGCCGACCAGGGCTTGCATTCGTGTCTGTGAGCTGCTGAAAAGCATTGTTGGCAATGCCATTAGGTCTGGGCATATCTTTGTATCGGCGCGGCCGGTGCTTTGGTGCTGCCGCCGCATGGCTTTACACCACCGGCTCTGCTGCACCAAGCAATATGTCCACTGCCGCCAGCATAATCACTAGGGAGTTCGCATGATCGACGAGGTTCATATCAAAGACGTTGCCCTTATCCACGAGGCAACCTTTGCGCCCAGCCCCGCCCTTACCGTGGTTACAGGCGAAACGGGCACGGGCAAAACCGCGCTGCTCAACGCCTTGAAGCTCATCATTGGCGAGCGCGCTGATGCTTCCCTGGTGCGCGAAGGCTCCGAAGAGCTGCAGGTGGAAGGCCGCTTTTTCCTGGAAGGCGGCGAAGAAGACGGCTTGGTGGCCACGCGCCGTGTTTCAGGGCAGGGGCGTTCGCGTGCTTCCGTGAACGGCTCGCTTGCTTCGCTCAAGGAATTGGCCCAAACGGTTGGCCAAAGCGTTGATCTGTGTGGCCAGCACGAGCATCAGCGCTTGCTGGCTTCAACTTACCAGCGAGCCCTTCTGGATGAATGGGGTGCCGAAACCATCGAAGCGCCGCATGCAAAATACATTGAATGTTTGAAGGCCGCTAAAGCCGCCGCAGCCGAGCTGGAGCGCTTGCAACAGTTGGAGCAGGCTAGTGCTGTTGAGTTGGACCGCGCTCGTTTTGCACTGGAGCAAATTGAAAAAGCCAACCCGCAGCCTGGTGAATACGAGGAGCTGCTGCAGGCAATGCCCAAGCTAGAAAATGCCGAAATGCTTGCAAACGAGGCAACGGCTGCTCAACGCAACATTGCCGGCGGCGGGGGAGCGCTGGAACAACTGGAAGCCGCGCTTGGCAGCCTCGACCGCATTGCTGCGGTAGACCCTGCAATAGAGCCCACGCGCCAAGTGGTGCGCGAAGCCTTTTTTAGCTTGGAAGATTTAGGCCGCGACCTGGCCAATTATCGCGACCAGGTAGATTTCCCGCGCGAAGAGCTAGAGCGTGCGCAAAGCCGCGCTTCCGAGCTGCAGGGCCTTATGCGCGGCTTTGGCCCGCGCATGGAAGACGTTCTGCAGCTGCGCGAAGAATCCTCTGCGAAAATTCGCGAATATGAAGGCCGCGACGAGCTCATTGGCGCAGCCCAAAGCGCACTTAATGAAGCCGAGGCTGCCCTCGCCAAGGCGGCGGCGGAGCTGGCCAAGGCCCGCGGCAAGGTAATTCCTCGGTTCATCGAAGAGGTGCAGGCTCAGCTTGCCCGTTTGGAAATGCGCGGTGCGCGCCTGGAAGCCGCTGTGGCAAATTTGCCGCGCGAACAATGGGATTCCTGGGGCTCGCAAAGCTTCGAGCTTATGTTCGCAGCCGGCGCCCAGCTGAAGGCGCAGCGCTTAGGCAAGATTGCCTCAGGTGGTGAAACAAGCCGCGTGATGCTGGCTTTGAAGGTTGTTCTGGGCGAATGCGACCAGGTAGATACGTTGGTGTTCGACGAGATTGATGCTGGCGTGGGTGGCGGAACGGCGCGTGCACTGGGGGCCGTGCTGGAAAGCCTGGCCAAAACCCATCAGGTTATTGCCGTAACGCACCTTCCGCAGGTGGCCGTGTATGGCAACGCGCATTATGTGGTCAGCAAAACTGAAGGCGCTGTGCCCGAAACCACGCTCAAACGCGTGGAAGGGAAGGAACGTGTGGCTGAAATCGCCCGCATGCTCTCCGGCGACACCAGCCAAACCTCGCTCGCTCATGCCGCTGAGCTCCTGGCCGAACGGGAATAGGGCATGCAGCAGCGTTCCTAGCTGGTTCTCTGTGACACGCGTTCTGCGTTCTTCGACAACTTTCGCCTCTCCGTAGCTCCTTGTTAAAACTTTCTTGCACGCAATTTTCCGTTTGTATATGATGAACGGGTCTTATCAAATCCCTTTACAACGGCATAAATGCAGCCCTGGGCTCAGTGTGTCTGCATGCAAATTCATTCCCTTTTTAAGGAGGATTCCAGTGAAGTTCTTTCTGGACACCGCCGATCTCGAAGAGATCGAAGAAGCCGCAAGCTGGGGTGCGCTGGCAGGCGTAACCACCAACCCGTCCCTGTATTCCCGCATCGGCGGCAAGCTTGACGACTTCCACAATCACATCAAGCGCATCTGCGACATCGTTGGCCCCAACTGCCCGGTTTCCGCAGAATCCGTTGCCATGACCCGCAATGAAATCATCGCCGATGGCCGCGAGCTTGCCGGCATTGCCCCCAACGTAGTGGTGAAGATCCCTACCATGGTGGAAGGCCTTGCCGCAACGCACGCTCTGGCTTCCGAGGGCATCCCGGTAAACATGACGCTGTGCTTCAGCGTTCCGCAGGCCCTTCTGGCTGCTCGCGCCGGCGCTCGCTACATCAGCCCCTTCATCGGCCGCTTCGACGACATCTCTGAAGATGGCCTGGACCAGGTTGCCAACATCGTAACCGCTCTGAACAACTACGACTTCACCGCCAACACCGCAGGTGGCGAGCAGGTTGAGGTCATCGCTGCTTCCATCCGCAGCGCAAACCATGTAACCCAGGCAGCCCTCATGGGCGCCGATATTGCCACGGTTCCCTTCAACGTTCTGAAGAAGATGGTGGAGCATCCGCTCACCGACCGCGGCCTGGACTCCTTCCTCAAGGACTGGGAGAAAGTTAAGAACGCATGAGTGACGCAGAAGTAGTCGAAACGGCCGCGGAAGAAAAGCCCAAGCGCACCCGCAAGAAGGCCGCCGACAA
>CAZQWR010000018.1:0-1961 GCA_964597085.1 uncultured Cryptobacterium sp. | reverse complement strand
CCAAGGCAAAGGCCAAGGCTGAAGAGCCCGCCGCAGAGGCTCCCGCAGCAGAAAAGCCTGCAAAGGCCGAAGCGCCAGTAAAGGCCGAAAAGGCCGAGGCCGCTTCCGAATCCGCAGCAGAAAAGCCTGCTCAGCAAAACGATTCCGCCGATTATGATCAGGGCGAAGGCCAGCAGAAGAACCGCCGCCAAAAGCGTCAGAAGCGCCAGAACAACAACAAGAACCAGCAGAAGAACCATCAGAAGGATGGCAACTTCCGCAACCGCCACAATCGCAAGCAGAACCGCCGCGAGCCGGTAGTGCCCCAAACTTCCAAGGAAGACCTGGCCAAGCTCAAGGTTGCCGAACTGCGCGAAAAGGCCGCCGAGCTGGAGCTGGACGTTAAAGGCCTGAAGAAGGCCGAGCTGGTGGAGGCCGTATTTGCCGCCAGCGTGAAAGCCGAAGGCTTCATCGAGGTTTCTGGCATCCTGGACATTCTTTCCGACGGCTACGGCTTCCTGCGCACCCGCGGTTACCTTCCCAGCGAAGGCGACGTGTACGTGGGCAGCAGCGCTATCCGCCGTAACAACCTGCGTAAGGGCGATTACCTTACCGGCCAAACGCGTCCGGCGCGCCCGAACGAAAAGTTCGCGGCCCTGCAGCGTATCGATACGGTGAACGGCACCAAGCTCGAAGAGCTGGGCCGCCGTGTTCGTTTCGCCGATCTTACGCCCGTATTCCCTGATGAACGACTGGTTCTGGAGCATGGCCGCTCCGCCATTACCTCGCGTGTAATCGACTTGTGCGCACCTATTGGCAAGGGTCAGCGTGGCCTTATTGTTTCGCCGCCGAAGGCTGGCAAAACCACCATTCTGAAGGACATCGCCGCTTCCATCACGGCCAACAACCCCGAAGTGCACCTCATGTGCCTTCTGGTAGACGAGCGCCCCGAAGAAGTTACCGACATGGAGCGTTCCATCCATGGCGAGGTAATTTCCTCCACTTTCGATATGCCGTGCGAAAACCATGTGGCGGTATCTGAAATGGTTATCGAGCGTGCCAAGCGCCTGGTAGAAAACGGCGAAGACGTTGTTATTCTGCTTGATTCGCTCACCCGTTTGGCTCGCGCTTACAACTTGGCGCAGCCTGCATCGGGCCGCATTCTTTCCGGCGGCGTTGATTCCACGGCGCTGTACCCGCCCAAGAAGTTCCTGGGCGCCGCCCGCAACATCGAAGGCGGCGGCAGCCTTACCATCCTGGCTTCCGCGCTCATCGAAACCGGCTCCAAGATGGACGAGGTAATCTTCGAAGAGTTCAAGGGCACGGGCAACATGGAAGTGAAGCTCGACCGCTCGCTGGCAGAGCATCGCGTGTTCCCCGCAATCGACCCGGTTGCTTCGGGCACCCGCCGCGAAGACCTGTTGCTCGACCCGCAGGAAGCGCCGCTCATCTGGGCGGTTCGCCGCGTGCTTTCCAACCGCAACAACGTGGAGCGCGCCATGGATTCGCTCATCAAGGCCCTCAAGCAAACGAAGGACAATCAAGAGTTTCTTATTCGTGCCGCAAAGAAGGCCCAAGGCCGCCACTTCGACGAAAACAGCACCATCGAGTTTTAGCTTCGGCGAATCGCGGTGGTTGCTCAGCGTAGAACCGGCAGCTCCGAGCATGCCGAATTCGCGTCGCAAGGCTTTGCCGAATTATGCCGCATCTGCCGAACCGTATCGGTTGCCCTGCTGGCCGCTGGCTTCCGCAGCTTTCAAGAAGGACCCGCAAGGGTCCTTCTTCTTTTTTGGCTCGTGGCGATTTTCTGCGAAGGCGCGGTGGGGGAGCGCCGGCGCTTCAACTTGCCCTATATTTAAGAACGCTACCCCATTAATGATTTCCTATTTTGCTAAGGAGTCGCTGTGGCTAAGCACGCCAAAGGGCCTTATTCCGGTTCCGATGAACAGAATTTCTCGGGCCGCAACCAATCTCAATATTCC
>CAZQWR010000017.1:0-18381 GCA_964597085.1 uncultured Cryptobacterium sp. | reverse complement strand
CCGTCACGGCAACTTCGTAGATCTGTGCCATGGTCCGCACGTGCCCTCTGCTGGCAAAATCGGTGCCTTCAAGATGATGAAGCTGGCCGGCGCCTATTGGCGCGGCGATGCCAACAACGAGCAGCTGCAGCGTCTGTACGGCACCGCTTTCTTCAAGAAGGCCGAGCTTGCAGAGTACCTGCACAACCTGGAGGAAGCCGAAAAGCGCGACCATCGCCGCATTGGCCGCGAAATGGACATCTTCATGATGCGCGAGGAAGCACCTGGCTTCCCGTTCTTCCTGCCCAACGGCATGACGCTGAAGAACACGCTCTTGGATTACTGGCGCGAGATTCACAAGAAGGCGGGCTACGTGGAAATCTCCACGCCGCTCATCATGAACAAGCAGCTGTGGATGACCTCTGGCCACTGGGACCACTACAAAGACAACATGTATTCCACCACCATCGACGAGGAAGAGTACTGCGTAAAGCCCATGAACTGCCCCGGCGGCGTTCTGGTATACGGCGCACACCCGCACAGCTACCGTGACCTGCCCATTCGCGCAGGCGAAATTGGCCTGGTTCACCGTCACGAGCTGCGTGGCGCCCTGCACGGCCTGTTCCGCGTACGTTGCTTCAACCAGGACGATGCCCACCTGTTCGTGCGCCCCGACCAGCTTACCGATGAAATCATCGGCGTGGTTAAGCTCATCGACAGCGTGTACCAGCAGTTCGGGTTCGAGTACCACGTAGAGCTTTCCACCCGCCCTGAAGATTCCATGGGCTCCGACGCAGAGTGGGAGGCAGCCGAAAACGGCCTGCGCACCGCGCTGGATCAGCTGGGTATGGAATACGAGGTGAACGAGGGCGACGGCGCCTTCTACGGCCCCAAGATCGACTTCCACCTGAAGGACACCATCGGCCGTACCTGGCAGTGCGGTACCGTTCAGCTGGACTTCCAGATGCCGCAGAACTTCGACCTGGAATACCAGGACGCCGACGGCTCCAAGAAGCGCCCGGTAATGCTGCACCGTGTATGCTTCGGTTCCGTTGAGCGCTTCATTGGCATCCTCATTGAGCACTACGCAGGCAAGTTCCCCGTATGGCTGCACCCCATGCAGGTAAAGGTTCTGCCCGTTTCCGAGAAGAGCCGCGACTACGCCCACAAGGTGGCCGATCAGCTTGAGGCTGCCGGCATCCGCGTAGTGGTAGACAATCGCGACGAAAAGGTTGGCTACAAGATCCGTGAAGCTCGCAGCATCGACCGCGTGCCCTACATGCTCATCCTGGGCGAGAAGGAAGCTGAGGCCGGCAACATTTCGGTACGCGATCGCGCCACCAACGAAACCAACCCTTACACGGTTGAAGACTTCATTGCCAAGGTGCAGGAAGAAACCCGCACTCGCGTAAACAACTAGCGTAGGGGAGCGGCGAAAGTGCTGGCTGGTATACCCGCAGGTGCACCTGCTGGGGCTTTCTGCAAGGGGCTTCGCTAAGAGCCTGGCTATAGGAGCCGGCCGCACGCCAGCCGCCCACATACTCGCAATCAAAGGAACCGCCGCAAGGCGGTTCTTTTTGTTTAGAGCGTGGTATCGCTGAGGAGGAGTAAATTTCGTCGGCTGGATAACCTCTTACGTTTTGCACACATTGCTTGCTAGAATCGGGCTGTAAAACAAGCGGCTGAAAGCAGCCCAATTCTAAGGAGTGGCCATGATTCCTCAGCTAACTGAAAGCGAATACGCTGCAAAGGTAGAAGGCGTTGCGTACCCCGTGCTGGTAGATTTCTTTGCCACCTGGTGCGGCCCCTGCAAGATGATGCATCCTATTCTGGAAGAGCTCGCCATCGAAAAGCAGGGCAAGGCAGCTGTATACCAAGTAGATGTAGACCAGCAGCCTGGCCTAGCTCAGCGCTTTGGCATTATGAGCGTGCCCACGCTCATGGTGTACAAAGGAGGCAAACTCGAAAAGCAGTTTGTGGGCATGCAGTCCAAAGAGGTTCTAGCAGAGGCGCTTTCCTAGTATCGCTCAAGCAATAAAAAGGAGCCGTAGCTCATTGAGCTGCGGCTTCTTTATATTTTGGCCTATTTACTCAATTAGGAAATCGTTGATAGCGGAAGTTCCAACATCATGCGATGTCTTATTGCTCGGCTCCAGTATTTCAATGATCTTGTTTGAGCGGTCGTTCGGGTTGAGGCAGAAAAAGGCCACGAACGGGTAGGGGCTTCTTCTATTTGGAACGCTCGAATTGTCGCAATGTAGCGCGTGCGGCTTTCGGCCTGGATGTTTATTGGCTCGTATCCAGCTCGCATAAGCAGGAAGTTGCTCATTAGTCCTCGCCCAGGCCCCGTAGCGCCGCCTGCCCTTCGCGTCAAAACCCGCTTATGGCTTTACCCTGGCCTAGGCGTTCATGCAGCGGCTACGTGATAAAATGTATTGCTGTGACTTTTCCGAAGGTGGCCACGTGCCGCCTTCGTGTTTTTGCAAAGGGCAGCCCCCGGTTGCCGCCGTAATAAGAAGGAATAAGATGCGCGAAAAGCTTGAGAAGATCATCAACGCATACGAAGAGCTTGAGCAGAAGCTGGGCGACCCTTCGGTGCTCGCCAACCAGCATGAATACAACAAGCTGGCAAAAAGCTACGCCGACCAGGGTCCGCTGGTGGCTAAGGCCCGCGAGTACGTTCAGGATTTGGACGACTTGGCTGAAGCCAAGGAGCTTCTGGGCGACCCTGAAATGAAGGAGTTCGGTCAGGAAGAAATTTCCCGCATCGAAGGTGAGCTTCCGCAGCTTGAAGAAGACATCAAGTTCATGCTCATCCCTTCCGACCCGGCCGATGAAAAGAACATCATCGTGGAAATCCGCGCCGCCGCGGGTGGCGATGAAGCCGCAATCTTCGCGGGCGACCTGTACAAGATGTACTCCCGCTTCTGCAGCCAGCAGGGCTGGAAGCTGGAAACTATGGACGTTTCGCCTTCCGAAGCCGGCGGCTACAAGGAAATCCAGTTCAAGGTAACTGGCAACAAAGTGTTCTCGGTTATGAAGTTCGAAAGCGGCGTGCACCGCGTGCAGCGCATCCCCAAAACCGAAAGCCAGGGCCGCATCCACACCTCTACGGCAACCGTGGCCGTTCTGCCCGAGGCCGACGAGGTTGAGGTAGACATCAAGGAAAGCGATCTTCGCATCGACGTGTTCCGCGCCGGCGGCCCGGGCGGCCAGTGCGTTAACACCACCGACTCTGCTGTGCGCATTACGCACATGCCTTCTGGCCTGGTGGTTCAGTCGCAAGACCAGAAGAGCCAGCTGCAGAACAAGATTGCAGCCATGGCTGTTCTGCGTGCCCGCCTGTACGAAAAGATGCTGGCCGAACAGCAGGCTGCCGAAGGTGCCAAGCGTCTGGCCCAGATTGGCTCCGGCGACCGCGCGGAGAAGATCCGCACCTACAACGCTCCGCAAGACCGCGTTACCGACCATCGCATCGGTTTCAACTCCACCTACAACGGCGTGCTGATGGGCGACCTTCTGGGCGATGTTATCACCGCGCTTCAGGCAGCCGACCGCGCACAGAAGCTGGAAGAAACCGTTTAGCTTTCGCCGTTCGAGCGATGCGGTTGAGTTTGCGGTAAGCGCAACTATGCCGTGAGCCGCTCCAGCAACCAATCTTTGCGTGCTTGAATAGTTCACGAAGGGGCGCTGGCGCGGCTTATTGCTTTACTGCGATATCCCGCACTTACACCCCAACATTGCGTGCTTGAAGCGTCTTGCCTGCCTGGTGCGCGAGCGTAGGGCATTGGGCGTGGGCCTTGCTTGCTCTACTACGCCAAACCGTATTTAAGGATGCATTTTGCCTACCGACATTTGGACAATTAAAGCCGCGCTGGACTGGACCGTTGGCTACTTGGAGCGCAAGGGCGATTCCAACCCGCGCCTTTCTGCTGAATGGCTTATGTCCGAGGCAACGGGTTTGGCCCGCATAGAGCTGTACGTTAACTTCGACAAGCCCCTTTCAACCGACGAGCGCGCCATTCTGCGCGATTTCGTGGCACGCCGCGGCGCGGGCGAACCCTTGCAGCTCATCAGCGGTAAGGTGGCGTTTCGCTACATAACCCTGTTTGTAGAGCCCGGCGTGCTTATTCCGCGCCCCGAAACCGAGGTGCTGGTGAGCGAGGCCATGGCTGAGCTTGCCCTGCCGCGCGTGGCCGACCATGTTTCCATGGGCGAACAAGGCGAAGAGGTGGTTGAAGCCCAGCTGCCCGAAGTGCGCGTTATAGACCTATGCACGGGTTCTGGCTGCATCGCTTGCTCCATAGCTTCCGAATATCCTGCTGCGCAAGTGCTGGCGCTGGATATTGCGCCCGAGGCTTTGGCCTTGGCGCAGAAGAATGTGGAGCACTTGGGCTTAGCCGGTAGGGTAGAGGTGCGCGAAAGCGACCTGCTTGCTGCTGTGCCCGTCCAAAGCTACAGTACTTACGATTTGGTAATTTCCAACCCACCTTATGTACCCACTCAGGTTTGCAACACGTTGCCCGCCGAAGTAAGCGCTTGGGACCCGCGTCTTGCCTTGGATGGCGGTGCCGATGGGCTGGACCTCTTTCGCCGCTTTTTGCCCGATGCCCTTGAGTGCCTGAAGCCCAACGGTGTACTTGCCGTGGAGCTGTACGAAGGCCACCTGTCCGAAGCCTGCGCCCTGGCGGAAGCCGCTGGGTTCAACCGCGTGCGTCAAGTTAACGACCTTGCTGGCCGCCCACGCGTTCTGGTCGCTCGAAAACCCGAATAAATTTTGCGTTTCTCTGTTTAACGACTTTCGCCTTTACCTTTGTGGCGGGTTTGTGGCGGCGGTTTGCCGTCTAGTGCTCCTCTGAAACATGCATTTTTCGCTTATAACCCATAGATCCCACTTAACTTTTCGCCCGTTGAAAGGGTGTTATTTAGGGTTAAGCGGCTTATATACCTTGTTAATTGGTTACTACGTTTGAATTATTGTTCAAAGTTATCAAACATTATCTAAAAGTTTTGAAAGAAACCATTGCATAGCCTTTGAACTCGTGTTTTAATGAACCCAGTTCGATTGGAACACGTTCACATCCCAAAGCCTTCGGTCTTGGGGGAGTTCCTGAAGGCTTAGGGAGTGAATGTGATTCGATATCCGAGCGAGTTCCGCAAAATGCGGGAGGGGTATTCGCTTAGAGCACATCAGGCGATATAGAAGAGCCCGGTTACTTTTTAAAGGGGATTAAAAAAGTAATCGGGCTTTTTCATGTCTTGAAATCGAATTCGCCCTTCTAATGTTGCCGCTTACTGGTTTTGGCTGCTGGGCTGGCGGGTTGTTGCGGCTTGGCTGCTTTCTTCACTTACAATATGCGGTGAGAGAAAAGTAGGTAAAGCTATGAGTGCGCGTATCAGCATTGCCGCGGTCGATTCTGCCGCGGTTTCTAAACTTGCAGCCGATTTAGGGCTGCCAAACTTCATTGCCAGCGTTTTGGTTTCGCGCGGCATCGATTGCGTGGAAAAGGCCCGCGAGTTTTTGAACCCTTCGCTCGAGCGCGATTGGTTGGACCCGTATGAAATCGAGGGCATGGACGCTGCGGTCAACCGAATTGAAGCAGCAATTAAACAGGGCGAGCATATTCTGGTGTTCGGCGACTTCGACCTTGATGGTGTCTCGGCCACCACGCTTATGACCAAGGGCCTTCGCGCATGCGGTGCGCAGGTTACCCCGTTCATTCCGCTGCGCTTCGAAGAAGGTTACGGCCTTTCGCGCGCGGCTATTGACCGCGCTTCTGCCTGCAACCCCAACCTGGTGGTTACGGTAGACAACGGCATTGCCGCCAAAAACGAAGTTGAGCTGCTGAAAGAACGCGGCATCGATGTGGTTATCACCGACCATCACGAGCCTGCCGACCTGGTGCCCGTTGGCGTGCCGGTGGTAGACCCGAAGTGCGGCGAAAATCCCAGCTCTATCCTTGCAGGCGCAGGTGTTGCGCTGAAGGTTATCCAGGCTATTGGCAGCCGCTTCGGCCAGCCCAACCTGTGGCGCGAGCTTATTGATTTGGCAACGCTTGGCACGGTGGCCGATCTTATGCCCATGCGCGACCAGAACCGCGCGCTGGTAAGCCTCGGCGTGCGCATGATCAACGAAAACCCGCGTCCGTGCATTGCGGCGCTGCTGAAGGAATCGGGCTTCGACGACAAGCCCGTTTCGTCATCTTCGCTAAGCTTCACCATCATCCCGCGCCTGAATGCGGCGGGCCGCATGGGCAATGCTCAGTTGGCGTTGGATTTGTTGCTGTGCGACGACTTTGCCGAAGCCTGTTACCTTTCAAAGCAGCTGGAAGAAACCAACACCAAGCGCCGCTCTATCGAGGCAGAGCTTGCCGAAGTTGCCTCCGAACAGGCGGAACAGGTGTTCAAGGGGCAGCGCGCCTTGGTGGTTGCCGGTGAAGGCTGGCACGAAGGCGTGAAGGGCATCGTTGCCTCGCGCCTTACCAACCGCTACGGTGTGCCCGCCATTCTGTTCACCATCGATGGCGAAGAGGCTCATGGCTCGGGCCGTAGCGTGGGTGAGGTAAACCTGTTCGAAGCGGTTTCTTCGTGCCAAGATTTGCTTACGCGATTTGGCGGGCATCATGCCGCTGTGGGCGTTACGCTGCCCGCTAAGAACCTGCAGGCGTTTTCCGACCGCCTATGCGAATACATGGACACGCTTCCGCCGGAAGAATTCATACCGCGCATCGAAGTGGATGCCACGGTAGATTTGGCCGAGCTCACACTGGAAAATGTAGGCAAGCTCGATTTGCTGGCGCCCTTCGGTCAGGAAAACCCCAGCCCGCACTTTTTGGCGAACGGCGTGATGATTTCGGGCGGGCGCGCGGTAGGCGCCGACAAAACGCACCTTTCCTGCACGCTAACCGATGGCTTGCATTCGCTTTCCAGCATCATGTTCCATTGTCCTAACGTTTCAGGCTTGCTGAACTGCGGTTGTGCGCTTGAAGCGGTGTTCGAGCTCCAAATTGATACCTGGAAGGGCCGCCGTTCGGTAAAGGCCGTTATTTCCAGCATGAAACCTCTTGCGCCCTGCAATGCCTTGGAGCGTTGCTTGGCCAGCGATGCCGAATTCGTTTCGGGCCTTATGAATTTGGACGAAGACGACGCTTCCCAAAGCGAAGCTGGTCAAGACCTTGTAGCTTCCGAGGCTGACCGCATTATGTGGGCTGAGCGCGCCCGAACCGATTCGGAAGGCTTCCGCACTTGCTTGGTGCAGGCCTTCCTGGGCGAAGGGCAATTGCACGCTTCCCAACAGCAAACGCTGCAGCTTTTGGAAAAGGGCGAAAGCGCTTTGGCCATCATGGGCACGGGCCGCGGAAAGTCGCTTATCTTCCATATTCGCGCAGCCGAGCTGGCGCTTGCCCAAGGTAAGGCAAGCCTGTTTGTGTACCCGCTGCGTGCGCTGGTGGCCGACCAGGCCTTTCACTTGGACCGCACGCTGGGCTCGTTCGGCCTGCGCTCTGAAGTGCTTACCGGCGCCACCGATGCCGACGAGCGCAAACAGGTTATGGCCGCCTTGGCTGCGGGCGAGGTTGACATTGTTCTTACCACGCCTGAATATTTGGCCTTCCATTGCGCTGAGTTTGCCCAAACGGGCCGCATTGGCTTCATGGTGGCAGACGAAGCCCACCATGTGGGCACTTCCACTAGCAATTTCCGCCCGCTGTACGCTCGTCTTGGCGAAAGCGCGCAGGCGTTGGGCAACCCGCAGGTGCTTGCCGTAACGGCCACTGCCAATACCGAAATTGCCGCCGACATACGCATGGCGTTCAACATACCCGAAGCCAACGTGGTGGAAGACCATTTCGAGCGCGAAAACCTTGAAGTGGTTGACCAGCGCAACCTGAAGAAGCGCGAGCGCTACCTGGTGAACCTGGTGGCCAAGGGCGAAAAAACGCTCATCTACGTGAACTCGCGCATGGAAACCATTGCCCTTACGCGCCAGCTGCGCAAGGCAGAACCGCATATCGCATCGCTCATTGGCTTCTACAACGCCGGTCTTTCCCGCTCTGAGCGCGAGCGCGTTGAAACGCTGTTCCGCGAAGGCGGCCTGCAGGTGCTGGTTGCCACTTCGGCCTTCGGCGAAGGCGTGGACATTCCCGGCGTGCGCCACGTGGTTCTGTATCACATGCCCTTCACGGAAGTTGAGTTCAATCAGATGTCGGGCCGTGCCGGCCGCGATGGCCAGCCTGCGCAGATTCACCTGTTGTTCGGCAAGGCCGACGTGCAGCTGAACACCAGCATATTGGATGGCGTTGCCCCCAACCACGACGGTATGGCGCTTATCTACCGTGGCCTGCGCGTTCTGCAACGCAAGAAGGGCCAGGGTTTCTTCGATTTGGACCTTGACCAGGCTTCCAAACGCTGTTCGGAACTGTTGGGGCAGGTAATTACCCCGCAGCAGGTTGAGTGCGGCGTTCGCGTTTTCAAGGAGCTGGGCTTACTGGAAACGTATGGCAAACTGGGTGGCGCGGGTGAGCCGTTCCGTATCAATGTCGTAGACTATAAGGGCAAAGTAGAGTTGGATGATAGCGTGCGCTATCGCGAGGGCATGGACGAGCGTAGCTCGTTTGAGGCCTTTAAAGATTGGGTGCTTGGCAGCCCTGCGGCACAGCTTCAAAGCCGCATCAGGCGCCCGCTTCTTCCGCAGGCCGCCAAGGAGGGGTAACCAGCATGACTGAAGCGAATGAATTCCATCCGGTTGGGCTTGTTATGTCTTCTGTGGACCCAACCATCAAGTCTGCCACTTCCGCACCTGTTGGTGCCGACCCGCAAGAGCGCTTTGACACGCTCAAGCGGCTGGCCAGCGGTTATCTAGGCGAAGAAGACCTGGCCCTTCTGGAAAAGGCCTACCAGTACGCCGATAAGATGCATGCCGGCCAGAAGCGCAAGTCGGGCGAGGCTTTTGTAATCCATCCGGTGGAGGTTGCCATTATCTTGGCCGACCTTCACATGGACGCAGAAACGCTCACAGCCGCTCTTCTGCACGATACCGTTGAAGACACCACTGCAACAAAAGAGCAGGTGGCAGAACTGTTTGGCCCTGCTGTTGCCGAGCTGGTGGATGGCGTTACCAAAATCACCAAAATCGAGGTTGAAGACCTTTCCGATGAGCAGGCGCAGACCTTCCGCAAAATGCTCATTGCCATGAACAAGGACATCCGCGTAATCGTAATCAAGCTGGCCGACCGCTTGCACAACATGCGCACGCTTTCGGCCTTGCGCGAAGACCGCCGCATTTTCAAGGCGCGCGAAACGCTTGAAATCTATGCGCCCATTGCGCACCGCCTGGGCATCAGCTCCATCAAATGGGAGCTGGAAGACCTGGCCTTCTTCTACTTGGAGCCCACCAAGTTCAAGCAGGTTTCGCGTATGGTTGCCGAAACGCGCCACGAGCGCGAAGAGTACCTGGGCAACGTGATTGGCATTCTGCACGAAGAAATGGGCAAGATAGGCATCGAACCGCAGATCATGGGCCGCCCCAAGCACCTGTACTCCATCTATCAGAAGATGGCGAAGAAGGGCAAGGGCTTTTCGGAGATCTACGACCTTATTGCCGTGCGCATCATTACCACTTCGGTGAAGGATTGCTATTCGGCTTTGGGCGCCGTACACAGCCTTTGGAAGCCAATGCCTGGCCGCTTCAAAGACTACATTGCCATGCCCAAGTTCAACATGTATCAGAGCTTGCACACCACCGTAATCGGTCCTGCCGGCCGCCCGCTTGAAGTGCAGATCCGCACCGAGGAAATGCATCGTATGAGCGAGTACGGTATTGCTGCGCACTGGCGATACAAGGAAAAGGGCGGCAAGGGCGCCGAAACCGCGTTCGACAAGCAGATTGCCTGGCTGCGCGAAATGGTTGACTGGCAAGATGAAACCAAAGACTCGCGCGAGTTTTTGAAATCGCTCAAAACCGACCTTGACCCCAAGGAAGTGTATGTTTTCACGCCCAAGGGCAAGGCCATGAGCCTGCGCTTCGGCTCCACGCCGGTAGATTTCGCCTTTGCCATTCACACCGAAGTGGGTTACCGCTGCGTGGGCGCCAAGGTGAACGGCTCCATTGTGCCGCTTTCCTATAAGCTGCAGATGGGCGACCGCGTTGAGATCCTTACGCAGAAGAGCGCCACCCCTTCGCGCGACTGGCTCAACATTGTGAAGACCCCTTCGGCCCGTTCCAAGATTCGCTCGTACTTCAGCAAAATCAGCCGTTCGGACGATTTGCAGGCAGGCCACGATGCCCTTATGCAGGAAATGCGCAAGCATGGCCTGGGTATTTCCAATGCGCGCAGCACTCGCGCTATTCGCCAGGTGGCCGAAAGCCTGGGCTACAAAGAGCCCGATGACATGTTGGTGAATATTGGCACGGGCAAGGAAAACTGCACCCATGTTGCCAACCGCATGTTGAAGATCTTGGTAGACGCCGGCACTGAAGAAGCCGCTAAACCAAACATCGGCGTTTCGGCTTCCAGTACTGGCAAGATGCCGCCCATGATTACCAGCGTAAAGCGCCCGAAGAAGCATGAAACGCATTCTTCAAACGGCGTGGTGGTTCGCGGCGTGGATGATGTGCTGGTGCGCATTTCGCGGTGCTGCAACCCTGTCCCGGGCGATAAAATCGTGGGCTTTGTAACCCGCGGTCGCGGCGTTTCGGTGCATCGTGACGACTGTCCCAACGCTGTTGAATTGAAGCAGCACCCCGAGCGCATAATCGATGTGTTCTGGGAAAAGGACGGCCCCTCGGGCGACCGCTCCTTCAACGTGGAAATCTTCGTGGAGGCGCTCGACCGCCTGAACCTGCTCATCGACGTTGCCCAGGTGCTTTCCGAGCAGGGCGCTAACGTGCTTTCGGTAAACACCACCACGCACCGCGATGGCATGGTGGAAATGCGCTTCCTGTTCCAGATTTCCGACACCACCGCTATCGAGCGCATCTTAAACCGTATGCGTGCGGTTGAAGGCGTGTTCGATGCCCGTCGCATGATGCCGGGCACCACGGCTTCCAAGAAATAACGAAAGGCACTGCCATGAAGGTTTCCGTAAAAAGGGAAGGGCGCAGCTACAAGGTAACGGGCGCTGCGGTAGACATCGAATTCCAGGTTCTGGGGCCCATTGAAAACAATACCTACATCATTTCCGACGGCGCAGCCACCTTCGTGGTTGACCCTTCGCACAGCGCCGATGCCATCGTTTCGCAGCTGGGCAACCGCAAGCTCGATGCCATCGTGGTAACGCACCATCATGCCGACCATACCAGCGCTCTTGCCAGCCTGAAGCAGAAAACGGGTGCTCCCGTGTACGCTTCCCGCATCGATGCGCCCACTATTGAAAATCAACCAGCCAACCAATTCCCGCCTACGGAAAGCTGCAAGGTTGATAAGCTACTCGACGACGGCAACAAGCTGCGTTTGGGCAACATGGTTTGGCGCGTTATGAGCACTCCCGGCCATACGCCTGGCGGCATTTGCCTGTTTTTGGAATCGGATTCGGGCAAGTACCTGGATGGCGCCAACGTGCTCATTGCCGGCGATACGCTGTTCTGCGGTTCCATCGGTCGCACCGATTTCGAAGGCGGTAGCATGAAGCAGATGCGCGCTTCGCTGCGCAAGCTTTCGCAGCTGCCCAACGACACTTTGGTGCTGCCAGGTCACAACTCGCTTACAACTATCGCCGACGAGCAAAAGCGCGTATTCGCGTATTACTGTTAACATTGGGATGCCCGAAAGGGCGCATTCCGTAAAGGGATTTGCTGCAGTAAGCGGCATTTGAAGATTGGAGGGGCAATGGCAGGCTTAGGTAAGAAGAAGAAAAAGAAGAAGTTCGACTACTACGACGCCTTCGATGCCCAAGTTGCTTTGGCTGTAAAGGAAGCAAAGCTTTTGAAGGAAGTTGTTTCCGAGTTCGAAACCGCTTCTGCCCTTGAAAAGGAGCTTTCCCGTGCTCACGCCATTGAGCGCGAGGCCGATGGCATCTGCCATAGCGTTTTCGAGGCGCTTCTGCCCGATTTCGTAACCCCGCTCGACCGCGAAGATATCATCGGTATGACCGAATCGCTCGACGAGCTCATTGACATGACCGAGGAAATCATCCAGAACTTCTACATGTTCGACGTTCACTACATGCATGAAGATGCCAAGAAGTTCTGCAAGCTCATTGTGCGCGCAACCGAGGCCTTGTCCGAAGCCATGGCCGACTTCCGCAATTGCAAGAAGTCCAGCAAGTTCAAGCAGCTTGTTGTGCGCGTGAACGACATTGAAGATGAGGCGGATGAAATTTACATGCGCATCATCCGCGAGCTCTACACCGCGGAATGCGATCATCCGGTGCGCATCATGGTGTGGTCACGCTTGTTCGGCGCCATGGAAGATTGCGTTGACCAGTGCGAGCTGGTTGCCAACAAGATGAGCATGATCATGGTGAAGTACGCATAAGCCTTTGCAAGAATTCAGCATTCCAGCGGCCGCCTTTAGGGGCGGCCGTTTTATTGCCTGGGAGTGGGATTTTATATGTTTCACCTTTGGGACATTCGCCTGTTTCTTCGCGCGCAATAGGGGCGTTTTGCTAAGATGTGGGAGTTATCTTTTTACGAGGAAAGAAGACTATGTCTCTGATTGTTTCGAAGTTCGGCGGCACCTCGGTTGCCTCTCCCGAACGCATCAAGAACGTGGCCAAGCGCCTTATTGCCATGAAAAACGATGGCAACGACGTTGTTGCCGTTGTTTCTGCAATGGGTAAAACCACCGATGAACTGGTTGGTTTGGCCGCAGCGCTCAACAGCCATCCGTCCAAGCGCGAAATGGACATGCTGCTCTCCACGGGCGAGCAGGTAAGCATGTCGCTTTTGGCCATGGCCATTCAGGCTTTGGGCTACAACGCCGTTAGCTTCACAGGCTGGCAGGCCGGCATCACCACCGACGACGCTTTTAGCGCAGCCAAGATCGAAAACATCGAGGCCGACCGCATTCGTGCTGCCCTCGACACCGGCGCTATTGTTGTGGTTGCCGGCTTCCAGGGCATTTCTGCTGAGGGCGACATTACCACGCTTGGCCGTGGCGGTTCTGACACCACTGCAGTTGCCTTGGCATGCGGCATCGGCGCCGATGTGTGCGAAATCTATTCCGACGTGGAAGGCATTTACACGTCCGACCCGCGCGTGGCACCGCGCGCCAAGAAACTCGATTGCATTTCGTACGACGATATGCTCGAGCTTTCCAGCGGTGGCGCAGGCGTTCTGCAGGCACGTGCTGTTGAGTTCGCCCGCAAGTACAAGGTAGTAATCCATTCCCGCTCTGCTTTTTCCGATGCAGAGGGCACGCTTATCAAGGAGGTTGTTCCTTCCATGGAGCAGGCAGTAATTTCCGGCATCGCACACGACACTTCCGAAATGAAGATCACCTTGCGTGGCCTGCCCGATGAGGTTGGCACTGCGGCCCAGCTGTTCAGCATTCTTGCTGGTAACAGCGTTTCGGTTGACATGATCATTCAGAACACCACTTCCGATGGCAAGGCCAATATTTCCTTTACCTTCCCGGCTTCTCAGAAGGAGCAGGCTCTCGAGGCAATCGATGGCTTGGTTAAGAAGTGCGGCGCCACCGTTCTCACCGACGACAACATTGCAAAGGTTTCGCTGGTTGGCACGGGCATGAAGTCTACTCCCGGTGTTGCCGCCAAGGCGTTTGCAACCCTGGCTGAAAATCACATCAACATCCTGATGATTTCCACCAGCCCCATCCGTCTTTCCGTTGTGGTTGAGGGCAGCCAGGTAGCAGCTGCAGTACGTTGCCTTCACACCGCCTTCGGCCTGGACTCCGACACTATCTTCGAGGAAACCCAGCTTTCCCCCGAAGAAATTGCCGCAAAGATGGCTAAGGGCAGGTAGAGTTGGGTTCCGCCGTTCTGGCGAAGCGGCGGAACATTCGCATGAGACGTGATGGCGCTGCGAGCCGCTCCAGCACCCTACCTTCGCGTGCTTGAAAAAGCTCACGTACGAAGTACGCTACGCTTTTCCAGTCCCACGAATCTAGGGCACTGGAGCGGCTCTCGCTGTTTTACTGGCGCATGCCCGGAGCATTCTTTTTTCAGCCTGGGCTGAGTTTTTGCTCTTTGGGTGATTCGTCTCCTTGCAACGCCAACCTGGCATTTTGTAATTAAAAAGCCCGATGGGATTTCCATCGGGCTTTTGCTCTGCATTGGTGTTTGACTGACGCTTAGTAGAGCTTTTCTTCTTTCTTGGAGCACAGAAGCAGGATGCCGGAAATGAGGTCCAGGAAGATGAGGTTGCATACGCCAAAGGCTACCGTATTGGCCTTCTTGCCCTTGTAGATGCTCCAGGAAATTACCGTCATGGGGATCATCCATGCCAGGGGAATAACAGCCCAGCATACGCAGACGCAGGAAATAACGTTCAGGATGAACGCGACAAGACGCAGCGTTTGGTCGGTGCTGGTCATGTCGTAGACGGCGCCTTCTGCGCGGGCAACGTATTCTTGCTGCGGTGCAACGGTTGCTGCAGGTTGCGGCGCCGTGTAGGGCTGGTACTGCTGCTGCGGCTGGGGTGCAGCTTGGGGCTGCGGAGCGGGCTGGGGCTCAGATGCCGCTTGGGGCTGGGGCGCAGGCTGAGGCTGTGGGGCTGCTTGAGCCTGGGCTGATGCGCTGGCTTCTACTTTCTGCCCGCAAGTGGGGCAGAACAAATCGGTTTCTTGGAGTTGAGCTCCGCATTTAAGGCAGAACATGATAGTTCCTTTCGCTGAGGCTGGCCATACAACAAATTACCAGCGTTTGTTTGCTTTCAGAGGGTAGCATAACCATCCATCGAGTTTTGTTAACTCGCGGGCTTTACCCCGCTAAAGCGTTGTATTATGACTCCACTGCAAAATTACGAAAAGGAGCTTCAATGGCCTGGACGAAGGAAATCCCCGCAAACCCGGTTGTTGCGGTTGCCGGTGCTACCGGTGCCGTAGGCAACGAATTCCTCGAGGTTCTGCACGACCTCGACTTCCCTGCAAGCGAAGTACGCGCGCTTGCCTCTAGTCGTTCTGCGGGCAAGAAGCTTCCCTTCAAGGGCTGCGGCCAGGTTCCCGCTGGCGAGCTTACCGTTCAGGAAATGACGGCCGATTCCTTTAAGGGCGTAGATATTGCCCTGTTCAGCGCCGGTGCGGGTGTTTCTAAGGAAATGCGCCAGGCTGTTGTAGATGCCGGCGCCGTTATGATCGACAATTCCAGCGCCTTCCGCATGGAAGAAGATGTTCCGCTGGTTGTGCCCGAGGTTAATCCGCAAGACTTGGAATGGCATAGCGGTGTTATTGCCAACCCCAACTGCTCTACCATTCAGATGGTTGTTGCGTTGCATGCCTTGGAACAGATTGCTCCCTTGAAGCGCGTGGTTGTTTCCACCTATCAGGCCGCTTCCGGCGCTGGTGTTGCCGCTATGAACGAGCTGTTCGATCAGACGCGCGATTACCTTGATGGCAAGCCTTTCGAGCCCAAGGCCTTCAGCGATCAGATTGCCTTCAACATCATTCCCCACATCGACGTGTTCTTGGAAGACGATTCCACTAAGGAAGAGTGGAAGATGGTAGTTGAAACCAAGAAGATCATGGGCCACCCTGAACTGGGCGTTGCTGCAAACTGTGCTCGTGTTCCCGTTTTGCGTTGTCATGCCGAATACGTGAACGCTGAATTCGACGGCCCCATCACGCCCGACCAGGCTCGCGCCGCGTTCGAGGCTGCTCAGGGAATTACCCTGAACGATAAGCCCGCTGAAAACGGCTACCCCATGCCTGGTCTGCTTGCAGGTTGCGATGATGTGTACGTTGGCCGCGTTCGCAAGGATGCCAGCGTTGAAAACGGCATTTCCTTCTGGTGCGTTGAAGACCAAATTCGCAAGGGCGCCGCACTCAATGCTGTGCAGATTGCGCAGTTGCTGCTTCCCTAAACCAACGTAACTTGTTCATATGTAGACGGGCGGGAGATAAACGCATCTTCCGCCCGTCTTCTTTTTGGCGTGCTCTCTGGTGGGTTAGAATAGCCAAGATTTATGTAGGCCCTGCCATGGAGCAGGGTTTTTGTTTGGCACGGCCGCGCGCTTCAAGTGGCGCTAGGGCAGCGTGTTATGAAGATTGGATTTGTGATTTATGCCTTTTGAAAACGAGCAGGATACTCCTGCGTTCAGCCAGCTTGGCCTTTCCGAAGCTGTAATGGCGGCGGTAGAGGAGCTTGGCTACAGTGCGCCCACGCCGGTTCAGGCGGGCGCCATTCCTGAAGTTTTGGCAGGGCGTGATGTTTTGGCTGCTGCTCAAACCGGCACTGGTAAAACCGCTGCTTTTTTGCTTCCCGCCATGAACAACCTCGAGCATGCCAGCAAGCGCCGTGTGCGTGGCAAGGGCACAGGCGAAGGCCCATTCATGCTGGTGGTTACGCCTACGCGCGAGCTTGCTCAGCAGATTGAGGAAGTGTGCCGCACCATCGCCAAGCAGACGGGCCATTCTTCGGTAACCGTTGTGGGCGGTGTTGGCTACAACCCGCAGCGTAACGCGCTGAAGCAGGGCTGCGACATTCTTATTGCCACTCCCGGCCGCTTGCTCGACCTGATGGATCAGGGCTCCGCCCAGCTCGACCAAGTGAAGGTTCTGGTGTTGGATGAAGCCGACCGCATGCTCGACATGGGCTTTTTGCCGGCTATTCGCACCATCGTGGCCGCCACGCCTGAAAATCGCCAAACGTTGTTGTTCAGCGCAACGCTGGACGAAGGTGCCGTGGGCTCAATTACCAACCTGGTTAAAGATCCTGCTCGCATCGAGATTGCCCCTGCAACTTCCACTGCTGAAACCGTTGAGCAATACGCTTTGCCCGTTTCTCTGGATGCTAAAAACGCCCTGCTCGCGCAGGTGCTGAAAAAGGCGGGCACCAAGCGCGTAATCGTGTTCACGCGCACCAAGCATCGTGCCGATGCGTGCCGCAAGCGCCTTAACCGCGCGGGCATTTCCTGTGCTGCCATTCATGGCGACCGTTCGCAGGCGCAGCGCGAGCGTGCCCTGAAGAACTTCCGCGATGGCGAAGTTGATGTTCTGGTTGCCACCGATGTTCTTGCGCGCGGAATCGACATCACCGATGTGAGCTACGTGGTGAACTTCGATGTTCCCGAAGATCCAGTAGATTATATCCATCGCATTGGCCGCACCGGCCGCGGCGGAGGGGTGGGCTGGTCGCTCACCATCGTTACCGAGCAGGATGTAGACGAGTTCTTCGACATCGAGGCCCTTATGGGTAAAACGGTAGAGCTTTACAGCGGGGAAGGCCTTGACCTTGGTGAAAGTCCGGTATTTATCGACCCCGACCGTGTACCGGCTGCCAAGGTTCCTGGCAAGAAAGCCAAGAAGAAGCGTCGCAGCGCCAAGCGAAAGGTTGCTCAGGCAAAGCCTCAGCAGCGTAGCAAGAAGCAAAGCGAAGACCCTGAGCTTGAAGCGGTTCGCGCCGAGCTTGAAAAGCAAGAGCGCCAGAAAGCCAAGAAACAGCAGTCTGCAAAACAGAAGCGCAAGCCCAAAACCGGCAAGCGCAAAGAAATGGTAGAGATACCGCGCGAACAGGCACCCAAGCCCAGGTTGCGCCCCGGCGTTCACTCCTCGGGTATTCGCGATATGGTTGGCTCTGAGGCTGGCAATTCCAGCAACGACGGTAACGGCAAGAAGAGCAGCCGACGCAAGGGTGGCGCTGGTGCAGCAAAGAAGGGTAGTGGAAAGCCTGCTCAAGCTCAGGGCGGTAAGAGGAAGGGCGCTTCGCAGGGCGCCAACCGACGCCGTAATGCTCAGCACACTGGCAAACCCAATCGTGCAAAACGCTCATAATGTAGGTGCGTGCAAATTGAAACTTTCAGGCCTTGCCACGCGGCAGGGCCTGTTTTCGTTCGAAGGGGAATGCGATGCCATATGCAACGGAAACGGTGAAGGTAGGGCAGGGTGCTTTTGCGCTTGAAGCGGTGGTTTCTGCTACGCCTCGAGGCCTGGTGGTGTTTGCCTGCACTCCTGAATTTGCGCATGTGGGCGCAACGGCCCAGGCTATTCCGCGTTCAGAGCCCGGACGTACGGCTACAGTGAGCCTGCTTGCGGTTCCGTGCCATAGGGACGAAATCCCCGCACACGATATTGCAGCTGCCTTGGCAACGAAGTTCAACATGCCTTGTGCAGCCAGCACGGGTTATCACGTTGAAGGTGCCACTAAAGAAGACTTGCAAAAAGTTTTGGACATGAACCAGGAGCTAATTGCCAAGCTGGAAGAGTGCGCTGAACGTCTGTTCGGCGGCATGAAGGGCTGTTAGGGTCCAGCGGGCAGCGTGTAGCATCTTGCTCTAGGCCCCGCCCTTCG
>CAZQWR010000016.1:0-18518 GCA_964597085.1 uncultured Cryptobacterium sp. | reverse complement strand
TATAATTCGCCTTTCAGAGCGAAAAAGCCTTCTGCCACCAGGTCGGCCGCGATGGATTCGGTTAGCTCCATGGCAGGTTCGGACCTGCCATGGGCAGCTTCGAATTCCGCCAGGGCCTGCTGCAGCTGAGGCAAGGTTGCCATGCGTTGAGCTAGAACCACACGCACCAATTCCGCACGCTTCTGACGGCGCGAACCCTCGAACTTGCTTTGCTTGGAATGATGCTTGGACCGGCGCGAGGGGTTGGGAAGCACCGACTTCAAATAGCTGCCGTAGTCGAGCAACGCATAATACCAGCCCCTTGGGTCATCGGCGCTGCAGGTGCGCTCCACATGCGGGGCAATCAGTTTGTCGGGCACATCGCTTTGCCCAGGGAACAGCTCATGCAAAAACACAGTGCGCACATTGGTTTCCAGGTACAGCCCAGGCTCACCGTAGGCAAAAGCACGGATACCCCCAGCTGTTGCGGGGCCGATGCCGGGCAAGGCCAGAAGCTCTTCGGTGCTGCAGGGCAGCTGGCCGCCGTATTGCTGCGAGCATACCTCGGCACAGCGCTTAAGCGCCAATGCGCGGCGGTTGTAGCCAAGCCCCTGCCACATTTCCAACACCAGCGAAGTTTCAGCGCTGGCCAGCGCATCAAGCGTAGGAAACAGCGCCAGGAAGCGCTCCCAGTATTTCTCAACGCGGGAAACCTGGGTTTGCTGCAGCATGATCTCGGAAAGCATGATGGCGTACGCATCGCGTGTGTTGCGCCAGGGCAAGTCGCGGTACAGACGCTTTCCCTCCCGCCATACCTTGGCAACCAGGGCACTTTCTTCAGGCGTCAAATCGGCAGCGCAGGCTCGGTGCTTCTGCACCACGGCTACTCCCCTTTTTCGGGCAAGCTCAAAGCAAGGGCCGCTTGAATGGCAGGATGGCTTTCGCCCTTTTCAAACAAGTCGGTAAGGGTAATGGAGGCGAACAGGTTGTTCAGCAATGCCTCAGCAGCACGCCATACAGCGTTGTACGAGCACGTTTCCTTGTGCTGGCACGGGAATTCCGGGCAGGTGCACTCGGCAATGGCCATGCCGCCCGAAACGGCCTGCACCACATCGTAGAGCGTAGTGGTGTCTGCATCGCAGGCAAGGGTTAGGCCGCCGTTTACGCCGCGCGTGGTTTTGAGCATGCCCGCCTTTACCAGGTCGTGCTGGATGCTGCGCGCAAAAGCATAGGGAATGAATTCCTCTTCGGCCACCTCGGCAATGGAAATATAGCCTTCACCGTTGCGATAGGCGGCGCGGATGATTCTGCATGCGTAGTCGCTGCGGCGGGGGATGCTCATGAAGGCTAGCCTTGCAGAAGGTCGTCGAAGTCGGAGGTTTGGCGGCGGAAATCGGCCACGGCAATGTCTTCCATGGTGCGGTACTCAACCGAATCGAGCGGCTGGAAGCTAGCCAAGCGACCCATAACATCGTCGGTGGGCACGGCACAGAACTTGCCCTTGGCAATGCTCTGGCGATACGCCTCTTCCACCGCTTCATTGGCAACCATGAAGATCTCGAAGCGCGAAAGCGTGTGAGAGAACTCCACCATCTTCGCAACGTCCAAGCCACGGGTGGAAGGATGCTGCGACTGAACCTCGCGCCAAATGGTGCGACGCTCGGCATCGGTGGGAAGATCGATATCTATTACCTTATGCGGGCCGATGAGCTCCCAGAAGAACGGATCAATGTCGTTAGGCTCGGAAGCGGAGATGAGCACCGTTGCCTCGGGGCTGTCGAGCGCCACCTGAATAAGGGCCAACGCTTCGCGCGCGCCGCGGGAAAGCTGCGCCTGCAAGAACGCTTGCATGCTCATTTCGGGCATGGGAGCCTCGGGCACGGGGAAATCCCACAGGTCAAGGTCTTCCAGGATAACCGCCGTGGGACCTTCGAAGCCGGTGCGCTGCAAGCCCTGCAAACGGGGCTTGAAATCGGGCGATGCCATAACACACAGCACCACCTGGCCCTGAGCGTTATGATCGAGGCGCATGCGCACAGCAGGAATGTCCAGCTCGCCAGCGGTGGCGGTCATGAAGTAGTTGGCGTCTTCGCGCGCAGGGCAACGGAAGATAAGCGTGCCCACGCCGGGCATGCTAGGAACGCCATGACGGTCGTTGAGCATTTCAATGAAGCTCGCGAACTCAGGGTCGCGCGAACGGCCCACGCCCATGGCATGCATGGTTTCCATAACGCCCTCGAAGCCCACCAGCGAACGGTAATCGAAGCGCTGTTCGGGAGCAGTTTCTTGCTTGGGGGCGTTGAACTGGCCAATGAGCGCCGTGATGCCGTTGAGAACCGGATTGTCCTCGGGCTGGGCCGCCTGAGGCTGTTCGGCTTCGGGCTTGGCCTGCTGCGCGGCAGATTCGGGCGCAGGCACCGAGTTGGGAGCGGACGCCGGCTTGGGGGCGGGCGCTTTTGGCTGCTCGGGCTTGGCCGGAGCGCTTTCCTCGTAATGGCACAGCACATCGGGCGCAGCATCGAACATGTCTTGGTTCACCATGTCGGCCATGTCTTCGATGGTATCGCGGTCGAAACCGTATTCTTCCAGCTTGTCGAAGGCAAGGCGCTGCAGTTCGTCGGCATGCGCGCTTACCTCTTCAGGGCCCCAGTAGGGCTCGAGCTTTTCAAAAATGTATTCGGCCAAAGAGCGCTGCTTGGCTGCAACGGCAAGATCCCATGCCTTTGCCATGCCCGCCAGCACCTCTTCGCCAGGAACGATGTTTTCACGCAGGGCGCTTTCGTAGGCAGCCAGGTACAGGTGGATGCCAAGGATGCGATCCCCCTCTTCAACCGCAGAAGCGGCGCGTTTCAGGTACGCCTGGGACGAATTGGGGCGGCTGTCCTGCGAAGGCACGCGGCCGTTGGAAGATTCCTCGTTCATCATGGTGCACCTCCTTGTGCACGTAATGCATCGCCTTGGATGCTGTTCTTTCGCAATAGATTCTAGAACGCCCGTTGGGCTAGATTCAAAATAGCATGCCACCATTCGCCAAAACCCCATAGCAGCCACGTGAGCGGCAAGCGTTACGCAGGGTTTACCGAAGCGCTATTCCCAATCCAAGATTTCCCAACCCTGGGCCTTCGCTGTGCGGCGAAGAGGGCGGTCGGGCGTTACCGCATGGGCAACCTCTGCGGCAGCCAAAAGCGTGCGGTCGGAATGATGGTCGCCGTAAGCGTGCTTGAGCACCCAGCCACCTTCGCCGTAGCGTTCGTTGGCCATGCGGCGCAGCACTTCAAGCTTCTGCTCGCCTTCAACGGGCAAGCCCTCAACCTTGCGTGTGTAGCAGCCGTTTTCGTCTACCGCCATGCGCGTGGAAACCTGGCCGGTATAGCCATGATGCTCCATAGCTTCCAGGATGATGGGCTCAAAGGTGGCCGAGATGGCCCATACCTCGCGGCCGGCATCGCGATGCCTTTGGATTTCAGCATCGGCCTGCTTACGGAAAATACGCTCCAAGCGCTCGTTGAAGAACTGGCGCAGGTAGGCATCCACGCCTTCGCGCTTCTTGCCCTCGAATGCGCTGAACACGGCGCCGCGCACCCAGCTTTCATTCTGCGGAAGGCGCAGCTTGTACGCCAAGCCCCACAGGCCTATGCGCAAGGAAATGCCCTTTTCCAGCTTGCCCTCTTTCATAAGGGAGACAACCAAGATAACCGGCGAGTTGCCAGAAATGCAGGTACCGTCGAAGTCGAACGCAACGATTTCAACAGGCTTGTTATGAGGATCGTTCCCCATGGTGTTTCGTCCTCCCGAAAGGGCCAATAAATGAGCACGAACCACTATAGCGCATGCCAGGGTCTAAGGGCGCATCAACCAACAGGTGAAACAATAAGCAACAGCCTTTTCGGCGAAACCCCGCAGGCGTTAACGAGTACCGCTACCGCTTCTTCGCTGGCTTGCCGGCGTCGGCTTCCTTGAGCAGATTCTGCAAGTAGGCGAACACGTTGCTGAGCATGCCTGCATCAGAAGCCTCTTCACCCTTGCCGTAGCCGGGAACCACAACGCGCAGGGGCACGGTCATCTTCTTCTTATCTGCCAAATAGCGCCCGGCCTTGCGGCGAAGCGCGGAAGCCTGCGCCTTGGTGAGTGCAAACGGCTCAACCACCAGCTTGCCCGCCACAACGGAGATAAGGCGAATGCCATGCTCGTTGGCAAAAGCCTTCAGGCGCGCCTTTTCGAACTGGTTTATGGCGGCCTGCGGCATTTCGGGGTGCTTGGACATAAGGTCCTGGTAAATATCCTCCACCGCATCGAGCGTGTCGGCGCTGGCAATCTTTCGGTAGTACAGCACACGCTCATCGGCATCGGGCAGGTACTCTTCAGGGAAATACGTGTGGTCGGGCACGTTAACCACAATGTCGGAAAGCGCAGGCGGCAGGAACTCCTTGCTGGTGGTGTTGCCCTCGCGCGCAAGGTTAACCGCCGTGGCCAGCATCTGGGCAAACAGGTCGAAGCCAACCGCGCTCATGTTGCCGCTCTGCTCGGCACCCATCAGGCTGCCGGCGCCGCGGATTTCCAAGTCGCGCATGGCAACGCGCATGCCGCTGCCCAGCTCGGTGTGCTCGCCCAACGCGGTAAGGCGCGCCACCGCCTCTTCAGTAAGCGGAATGTTGTCGGGGAACAGGAAGTACGCATAGGCCTGCGTGCTGCTGCGGCCCACGCGCCCCTTCAGCTGATACATCTGCGCCAAACCCAGGCGCTGCGAGTCTTCGATGATAAGCGTGTTGGTATGCGGGTTGTCGATGCCGCTTTCTATAATGGTGGTGGCAACCAGCACGTCCAGTTCACCGGCAGCAAAGTTTTCCATCACGTCTTCCAGCTCTTCTTTGGACATCTGGCCATGCGCCACGCCCACACGTGCTTCGCCTGCGGCGGCTTCCACGCGCTTTACCGCTTCTTCGATGGAGCGTACGCGGTTGCTTACGTAATACACCTGCCCATTGCGCTGCAGCTCGCGGCGGATGGCATCGCTCACCACATCGGGGTCCCACTCCCCTACGTGCACCTCAACCGGGCGGCGGTCATCGGGCGGGGTAAGGATAAGGCTCATGTCGCGCACGCCCGAAAGGCCCATCTGCATGGTGCGCGGAATCGGCGTGGCCGAGAGCGTGAGCACGTCGATGCTCTCGCGCATGTTCTTCAGCTGCTCTTTGTGCCCCACGCCGAAGCGCTGCTCTTCGTCGATGATAACCAGACCCAAATCGTGCGGGTTCACATCGCGCGAAAGCAAGCGGTGCGTGCCTACCAGCACTGAAACGCTGCCATCCGCAAAGCCAGCCAACGCTTCCTTCTGCTGGGCGGGCGTGCGGAAGCGCGAAAGCACTTCCACCTTCACCTCAAACGGATCGAAGCGTTCCTTGAACGTGGAGTAATGTTGCTGCGCCAAGATGGTGGTGGGGCACAGCACCATAACCTGCTTGCTGTCCTGCGTTGCCTTGAACGCGGCACGCAGGGCCACCTCGGTTTTGCCGAAGCCCACATCGCCGCACACCAAACGGTCCATTGGGTGGGGCGACTGCATGTCGGCCTTGATGTCGGCAATGGCAGCCAGCTGATCGGGCGTTTCCTGGTATGGGAAGCTTTCCTCCATCTGGCGCTGCCACGGAGTGTCCTCGTGGTAGCGATAACCCTGGGTGGAAGCGCGGCGGGTGTACACGTCTACCAGGTCGAACGCCAGCTTCTTTGTAGCTTTGCGCGCCTTGGCAACCGCTCGGCTCCAGTCGGAGGTGTTCAAACGCGTAAGGCGTGGCGAAGAGCCTTCGGGGCCCACGTAGCGCGTTACGCGGTCGAGCTGCTCCACCGGCACGTAGAGCTTGTCGCCCTCGGCATATTCAAGCAGAAGGTAGTCACGCTCGGAGCCGCCCACGTCTTGGCGCACGATTTCCTTGAAGAAGGCAACACCGTGCGCGGCGTGCACCACGTAGTCGCCTGGCTTGAAGGGGAAGGTAATTTCTGTAACATCCACGCGCGTGCGCTTACGGGTTGCCATGGAGCCTTGCGTATCGGAAAGCGAAACCAGGGCCATCTTTGCCGCTGGGAAGATCATGCCCAGCGGAATATCAACATCGACGATGTTCACCTGACCGCGCTTGAGCTTGGCGCCATCGTTCACCACGTCCAGAACCTCATTGATGGGAATTCCCAGGTCAACAAGGGAAAGTTTCATTTCTTGGCGCGCACGGAAATGCGGCACCGAAAATACTACGGCAAAGCCTGTTTCGGCCAAGGAGCGCAAGCGCCCGAACAGCTTTTCAGGGTCGCCGGCAACATCCACACGCTTCACCACCAGTTCGCTGTCCAGCTGAACGCCCACGCGCATGATGGAAACATAGGTAGCGCGCGGGTTCTTGCCGAAGTCAAGCTCAGTAGGACCCACATACAAGTCGCTCACGGGGATGGAAGTGCCCACGCAGCGCTTCGAAAGCTCGTCGTGGGCATGCATGGCATCATCCACCAGCGAGCGCGGCTCGATGAGCACGGTAAGCGCGCTTGCGGGCAGATAGTCGCCCACCGTGGCGGTTTCGCCCAGCAGATAGGCGGCCATAAGGTCGGGCAGCTCGCGGGAATCGTCTTCCAGGCGCTCCAGCAGCTCCCGTTTGTCGGCGTTGGTTTCGGCGCTTTTGGCAATGGCGCGCTTGGCCAAGCGCAGCGATTTTTCGTCTACGCGAAATTCGCGAACCGGGAACAAGTCCACGTGTTCAAGCGAGGAAATGGTTTGCCCCGTTGAGGGCAGGAAACGGCGAATCTCGTCCAGCTCATCGCCGAAGAAATCGAGCCGCACCGGGTATGGCAGGTTGCCGGGGTACACATCCAAGGCGCCGCCCTGCATGCAGAACGTGCCCGGGCCATCAAGCTGGCCGGTGTTTTCGTAGCCCATGGAAACCAGCACCCGCTCTAATTCGTCGAAGTTGGAAGCGCCACGCTGGGGGTTTTCAGAAAGATCAACGCCCACATTGAGCGTTAAAGGCTCCGCGATATTTGCGACGGCAGGGGCAATGCGGCGAAGCAACGCCCTGGCAGAAGCCACAACCACTACCTCTTCGCCGCTTTGCAGCGCCCAAAGGGCGCGCAGGCGCGTGCCGTGCAAGCGGGGCTGGGCGGGCGCATCCAACGAAAAGGGGTTTCCGCCGTAATCGGGCAAGCGCAAAACATGCTCTTCGCCGATGAAGGCGCCCACGGTTCGGGCGAATACTTCAGCGGAATCTTCGCCTGCGCACACCACTAAGGTTGTGCGCGGGTCGGCCACAAAGCGAGCAGCCACCAAAAACGGCCTTGCCGAAGAAGCAACACCGATGGTTGCATCCTGCCCGGCGTCGAGCTTGCCCCAGGCGTTTTCCAACGCACCCGATTTAACGAGCTGGGCAGAAAGCATATCTATAAGCATGGCCGTCCTTTCCTGTAACGCAGAAAAGCTGCAAAAGCAGCTGACCCAAGAGTAGCCTAACGGCTCGTATAATCGCTTAAGAACAACGGAAAGGACATGGGCATGCCGCGGGAAAAGAAAGCCGAAAAACTAGCAAGGGCGCTGCAGATCTCCGAACGCATGCACGCCCACTACGGCCACGGCGAATGCGCGCTGCATTACACCACGCCCTTCACGCTCACCATTGCCGTACTGCTTTCTGCGCAAACCACCGATGCAGGGGTGAACAAGGCAACACCCGCGCTGTTCGAAAAATACGGCACGCCGCAGAAGATGGCGCAGGCCAACGTCGAAGACGTGGAGCGCATCATCCATTCCATCGGGTTCTATCGCAACAAGGCAAAGAACTGCATTGCCTGCGCGCAGATGATCATGTCCGATTTCGGCGGCGAGGTGCCACGCACCATGGAGGAAATGCAACGCCTTCCCGGCGTGGGCCGCAAAACCGCGAACGTGGTGCTGAACGAAGCCTTCGGCATTGTGGAGGGAATTGCGGTGGACACCCATGTGTTTCGCATTGCGCACAAGCTGAAACTGGCCGGGCCCAGCGCCGATACGCCCGCAAAAACCGAGGAAGCTCTGCTGCGCCTTTACCCGCGCGAATGCTGGGGGCCCATCAACCACCAATGGGTGCTGTTCGGTCGCGAATACTGCATCGCCCGTCGCCCCAAGTGCGCCGACTGCTTCATAAGCGACCTGTGCCCCAGCAGCCCTGAAAATAGTTGCCAGACCAAGAAATAATCGTGTGCTTTCGGTAAATTCGCCAACCGTTTGTTATGCTCAAACGGTCAATAAACCAGCGCCTAAAAGCGCCTCGCCAACCAAGGAAGTTCGATGAACCTCTCGCACCTGAAATACTTCATCAGCCTGGCTGATTCCAAGCACTTCGCAAACACGGCAAAGGACCTTTCCATTGCCCGCTCCACCCTTTCGCTTGCCATTTCCAACCTGGAAACCGACCTAGGCGCGCCGCTGTTCACCAAGAACGGCAGCACGTTCTTGCTCACCCCGTATGGCAAGGAATTCTACCGCTACGCTTCGCTGGCGCTGAAGAACATCGAAACGGGCTGCCAGCGCGTGCAGGTTATGGTGAACAGCAAAGTGGAAATGCTGCGTATCGGCGTGCCCTTTTCCATCCAGAACGAAGACTGGTCGCGCATGATGCGCGCCTACCGCGCCCAGCTGGACGGCTCCACTTCGGTGAAGGTGCACCAAGGCTTCAGCTCTACCCTTTTGCATGATCTGGCCGCTGGCAGCTTGGACGTTACCTTTGCAACCAAGATGCCCGATGCGCCCAGCGGCTTGGAGTACATCCCGTTCTGGTCGCAGGAGCTGGTGGTTGCTGTGAACGAAGACAACCCACTTGCCGGTCGCAAATCCATCAAGCTCGAAGAGCTACAGGACCAGTCTGTTATCACCTATGCTGAAGGGTGCCCGCCGCACGACCAGGTTATGGAGCACGCCAAGAAGGCCGGCCTGCATGTTGAAGGCCGCTTCCGCGAAGAAATCACCGCATGCTCCATCGTTTCGGCAAGCGCTACCGCCGTGGCCCTGACCGACTACTCCTTCCTTATGAAGGCATTCAACGATGTTATCTGCATCCCCATCGAAGGTCTGCCGCGCGACTTCCACAAGATCTACCTCATCCACCGCGCAGACGACATGCTCTCCGATTCGGTGAAGGACTTCATCGATTTCGCCTGCAGCCACGATGTGCCTCCCGCTTGGATGCCGCGCGAAGGCGAAGACCCGGAAACGTTCCATATCGAATACGAATAACTGAAAGAGCCGCTCACCCGAGCGGCTTTTTTGTGCGCTGCTTCGCAAACCTGCATTCTCATATCAAACTGATGACGCAACGCTCCACCAGCAACACCGCAGCCTCTTACGCCCAGTCACAAGCAACAATCCGACTCCCTACCAGCCAATACGGCTCATTACCGCAATAGCCTGGCAATGGCATCCCTCCCAACAACGAAAAAAAGGGAGCCGCATAAGCGGCTCCCCTTTTCGTTCCTATTGAACTGTTCTTGGGAGAACTATTCAGCAGACTTAACCCAGCTGAACATCTCGCGGATCTTAGCACCGGTGGTTTCGATCTCGTGAGTGTTGATAGCCTCACGCTGCTCGAGGAGCCACTTGTGGTCGTTCTCGCAGTCGGCAACGAACTCCTTTGCGAACTCGCCGTTCTGGATGCGCTTCAGGATGAGCTTCATAGCCTCGCGGGACTGCTCGTTGATAACCTTGGGGCCAGCATAGTACTCGCCATACTCAGCAGTGTTGGAGATGGAGTAGTTCATGAAGTGGATGCCGCTCTCGTACATGAGGTCAACGATCATCTTCATCTCGTGATAGCACTCGAAGTATGCCAACTCGGGCGGATAGCCTGCCTCGGTAAGGGTTTCGAAGCCAGCCTTAACCAGCTCAACCAAACCACCGCAGAGAACTGCCTGCTCGCCGAAGAGGTCTTCTTCGGTTTCCTGAGCGAAGGTTGCCTTGATGATGCCGGAACGGGCACCGCCAACGCCCCAGCAGTAGGACATAACGATGTCCCAAGCATTGCCGGTTGCGTCCTGTGCAACGCAAGCCAGATCAGGCACACCAGAGCCCTCGGTGTACTGACGACGTACGATATGACCAGGGCCCTTGGGAGCGCACATTACAACGTTTACATCCTCGGGAGCCTTGATGTAGCCGTAGTGGATGTTGAAGCCGTGAGCGAAAGCCAGGGTGTTGCCTGCCTTGAGGTGCTGCTCAACGTGCTCCTTGTAAACCTGGGGCTGCAGCTCGTCGGGAACGAGGATCATAACGAAGTCTGCTTCTTCAGCAGCCTGGTCCATAGTGGTAACCTTCAGGCCTGCTTCTTCAGCAACGGCCCAGTTCTTGGAGCCCTCGCGAAGACCAACGCGAACGTCAACACCGGAATCCTTCAGGTTCAGTGCATGTGCATGACCCTGAGAGCCATAGCCGATGATGGCTACCTTCATGCCCTGGATTACCTTAGGATCGACGTCCTCTTCGTAATAGATGGTTACAGCCATGATTCATCCCTTCTTCTAATGACTGACTGTTATTACTTATGTAAATTGCGTCTGCGGAAAGGTGGCTTAGCTCACCTTGGAACCGCGGGACATTGCAATTATACCCGTACGGATAATCTCCTTGATGCCATAGGCGCGAAGCAAATCTTCCATGCCCTGGATCTTGGATTCGGTGCCCGTTACCTCGATGGTAAGCGAGTTCTTGCCCACATCAACGATGTTGGCACGGAACACGTTGGCGATTTCGATGATCTCGTTGCGGCGCTCAGGGTTGGAGTGAACCTTGAACAGCACCAGCTCGCGCTCGATTGCCTTTTCCTGCGTTAGGTCGGTGATCTTGTGAACGCTGATGAGCTTGTGCAACTGCTTGGTAACCTGCTCGTATGCCGTGTCGTCGCAGATCATGATGATGGTAAGACGCGAAAGCGTTACATCTTCGGTAGGACCAACGGAAAGCGATTCGATGTTGAAACCGCGGCGGGAAATAAGGCCGGTTACGCGAGAAAGCACGCCAGACTTGTTTTCCACCAAAACGGAAAGGATATGCCTTTTTGCCTGTTCCATGTTAGCGGCCCTCCTCTTTTTCATCGTAAACGCCGTTGGCGGCATTGGCCTCAGCGGCGTTGGCGAACGGAAGCGTTTCAAAGCCCTCGAGCATGTCGGAGATGGGGCCAACGTTCACCGCGCCGATGATATCGTCGAGCGGAGCGCCCGGGGCAACCATCGGGAACACATTTTCGCTGCGGTCGATGCGCATGTCGAGCAATGCCGGGCCGTCGTAGTCCAAGAGCCACTTCATTGCGCTTTCCAATTCAGCAGGATCGGCCACGCGCTTGCCGCCCCAACCGTAGGCCTCGCAAAGCTTAACGAAGTCTGGATTGTCGGGCAGAAGCGTTTCGCTGAAGCGCTGGTTGTAGAACAGGTCTTGCCACTGATGCACCATGCCCAACGCGGAGTTGTTCATAAGCAGAACCTTCACGTTGATGCCGTTGATGGCTGCGGTGGCCATTTCCTGAACGTTCATCTGGTAGGAGCCGTCGCCTGCGATGCAGACAACCTGCTTTTCGGGGAAAGCAACTTTGGCGCCAACCGCCGCAGGAAAGCCGAAACCCATGGTTCCCAAACCGCCGCTGGAGAGGAACGTGCGCGGAGCTTCACGGTCGATGTGCTGGGCGGCCCACATCTGATGCTGGCCAACTTCCGTGGTGACAATGGAGTTCTGCGGGTCGAGCAAGCCAGAAAGCAGGTCGAGCGAGCCCTCGGGCGAAATGGTGCCCCTAGGAGTAGAAACGCCCGGGCTGTAGAACGGGTGGCAGGAACGCCACTCTTCGATCTGCTTGAGCCATTCCGCCGTCTGGGGCTCGTAGCCGCTCTGCTCGAGCTGAGCGTCGATGCCGGCCAGAACAACCTTGGCATCGCCCACGATAGGGATCTGCGGAACGCGGTTCTTGCCGATTTCGGCAGGGTCAACATCAACGTGGATGACCTTGGCATTGGGCGCGAAGTCGGCCAACTTGCCGGTTACGCGGTCGGCGAAACGAGCGCCAACAGCAATAAGCAGGTCGGAATTGGTAACCGCATAGTTGGCATACATGGAGCCATGCATGCCCACCAAGCCCAAATCCAGCGGGCTGGATGCCGGGAAGGCGCCCTTGCCCATAAGAGTGGAAACAACCGGGATCTGCAGCTTTTCAGCCACCGAAAGCAGCTCGGCTTCGGAGTGGGAAGCGATGATGCCGCCGCCAATGTAGAAGATGGGGCGCTTGGCTTCCTTCATCATCTCGGTTGCCTGGCGAATCTGGCGCAGGTTGCCCTTAACGGTGGGCTTATAGGAAGGCACCAGCACGTCTTCGGGGTACTCGAACACCATTTCAGCACCGGCCAAGTCGGACGGAATGTCGATGAGAACCGGGCCCGGGCGACCGGAGTTTGCGATGTAGAAGGCCTCGCGGAAAGTGCGGGTCATGTCTTCGCAGCTCTGCAGCAGGTAGCTGTGCTTCACGATGGGCATGGTGATGCCCACGATGTCGGATTCCTGGAAGGCGTCGGTGCCGATTACGGCACGCGGCACCTGACCGGTGATTACCACCATGGGAACACTGTCCATGTAAGCGGTGGCAATGCCGGTAACCGTGTTGGTTGCACCAGGGCCGGAGGTAACGATTACCACACCGGGCTTGCCAGTTGCGCGTGCGTAGCCATCAGCCTCGTGGGCAGCGCCCTGCTCATGGCGTGCAAGCACGTGCTTGATCTTCTTCGAATCGTACAGTGCGTCGTAGATTTTGATTGCCTGGCCGCCAGGGTAACCGAATACGGTATCTACCCCTTCGGCTTCCAGGGAAGCGATGATGGCCTCTGCGCCCAGCATCTTCTTTCCCTGCTTTTCGGTATGGGGGCCAAGACCCATCTTGGCCTCATACTCCTTGTCGATTACGCTCATCCGATGTACGCCCCCTTGTCTGCACTAGAAACCAGCTTGGCGTATTTGGCCAACACGCCATGATTATGCTTGGGCGCGGGTGCCACGAATGCGGCGCGACGTGCCTCGAGTTCTTCATCGCTCACGTGCAGCTCGAGCTTACCGCCCTCGATGTCAACCGTGATCTGATCGCCGTCTTCAATGAGGGCGATGGGGCCGCCAGCTGCAGCTTCTGGGCTTACATGACCAACGCAGGGGCCCTTGGAAGCGCCGGAGAAGCGGCCGTCGGTGATCAGCGCAACGCTGGTGGAAAGGCCCATACCAACGATGGCGCTGGTGGGAGTGAGCATTTCGCGCATGCCCGGGCCGCCCTTGGGACCTTCGTAGCGGATAACCACTACATCGCCCGGCTTGATCTGGTTTGCAAAGATGGCCTCGCAGGCCTCTTCTTCGCTGTTGAAGCAACGAGCGGGGCCGGTGTGGGTGAACATGCTGGGGTCAACGGCGCTCTTCTTAACGATGCCGCCGTCGGGGGCGATGTTGCCATGCAGCACGCGCAGGGCGCCCTGTTCGCTGAACGGGTTGTCGTGCGTGCGGCAAACCTCGCCATCGGCCGCGTGGGTGGAAGCGAGGTACTCAGGCAGCGGGCCCATGCAGGTGATTGCGCTGTTGTCCAGCAAGCCAAGCTCGGCCAGCTCGTGCATAACCACCGGTACACCACCTACGGCATACAGGGCAATAAGCGGCAAGGGGCCGGAAGGCTGCAGCTTCACCAGATGAGGCGTGCGCTCGCTTGCAGCGTCCCAATCGTCCATGGTGATGGGGCAGCCTGCGGCATGGGCAATGGCGGTAAGGTGCAGAACCGTGTTCGTGGAGCCACCGAATGCCATGTCGCATTCCATAGCGTTGTGGATAGCAGCCTTGGAAATGATGTCGCGGATGGTGATGCCCTTTTCAAAGAGCTCCATAACCTTCATGCCGGCATGCTTTGCCAAACGAATGCGCTGGGAGTACACAGCGGGAATGGTGCCGTTGCCGGGAAGAGCGATGCCAAGGGCTTCACACAGGCAATTCATGGAGTTTGCCGTGAACATACCCGAGCAGCTGCCGCAGGTAGGGCATGCGGTGTTCTCGTAGTACTTCAGCTCTTCTTCGGTCATGGTGCCGGCGCTTACCTGGCCAGCGCCGTCGAACAGCGTGTTCAGGTCGGTGGTGATGTATTCAGTGGTTTTGTGCTGCAAGCCGGGAAGCATGGGGCCGCCGGAAACGAACACCGTGGGGATGTTCACGCGCAGCGCACCCAGGATCATGCCAGGAACGATCTTGTCGCAGTTCGGGATGCACACCGCGCCGTCGAACGCATGGCCCTGAACAGCACATTCGAAGCTGTCGGCGATGGTTTCGCGCGAAACCAGGGAATAATGCATGCCGTCGTGGTTCATGGCAATGCCGTCGCAAACGCCAATGGTGGAAATCTCGAACGGCGTGCCACCGGCCTGATAAATGCCGGCCTTTACGGCTTCGCAGATCTTATCGAGGTTGGTATGCCCGGGAATGATGTCGTTGCGGGAATTGAAAACCGCGATGAGAGGGCGCTCCATCTCTTCATCGGTTAGGCCGTCGGCCTTCAGCAGGCTGCGGTGCGGTGCACGTGCGGTGCCTTTTTTGATGGCGTCACTGCGCATCTGTGTACCCCTTTCTAATCGGGCTTGTGGGCTCATAACAGCGGGCGAACCCGCGCATAAAAAAATCCTGTGCAGTAAGCTGCATCAGGACCACAAGCAAGGGGTGCATAGCACCCACCCGACCGGTAACGGGGCCACCGATTCAGCCTACTAGCCCGCCACCGCCCCGGAGATCGTCCGTGGAGAATGGCGAATGTTCAGGCAGAACAGCTCAGAGGCGCCTTTCGGACCGTCCAACCGCTGGCTTCCAGCAACCGCCAGCTCTCTGTGGGAAGGATTCGTCCCTACTTTTCCTCGTCTGCGCTTTTCAACGTTGCACCACTATAGCACCGAAACGCAGCGGGCGGACAGGTTTTTCCCATTAGGTTGCAGGTATTTGCGAAAGCGCCATATTGCAGCGCGCAAAATCACGAACGCACGCCGGTGAAGCGGCCAGCCAAAACGTTTCAAATAGAACTGGCTTTTGCCGCGTTGCGCCTCATCGGCCCAATGTGAAACGAACTTCGCAGTCGTCGCAATGCCCAAAAAGACAGCAACGAGCGCTTCCCTACTCCACCAATTCGGGCAGGGGCACACCGTCTTTACGGGTAATTTCACAGCCCTGGCGCACCAATTCGGCGATAACCGATTCAGCCAAGAAACCCAAGCGTTCGTTCACCTTGGGGGTAAGACCTTCGATGAAGTTTTCGGGCTCCAAGTTCTGCACCTGCATGCCGTAGCAGATGCCATCGCTCGAAAAGCCCAGCAGCGCAGCGGCGTCGAACAAGTCAGCCAAGCGCGTATCGTGCAAGGAAGTGCGGGCGCCCACGCTGCGGGCAATGTCGTAGGGCTTGTAGCGAAACACGGTGCCGGGTTCTTCGCCCGAATCGTCCACAGCGTCTACCGAAATCATGAAGTCGTATTCGTTTACCTTCGAAACCATGTCCAGGCTCATGCAGCCCACATCGAACAGGTCTACGTTTTCTGGGATGTTGTATTCCTGGTTTATAAGGTCGTAGGCAGCAGGGCCCACGCCATCGTCGAGCATAAGACGGTTGCCCACAAAGAACACTGCTATGCGCTTCATGCTAAGCACCCACCGTAGGGCGGATTACCAGGTTGTAATAGGTTGCCAAAACGATCATGACCACAGCAAGAATAACCATTGCAACGGCCCATTTCTTCTGGTTAGCCAGGTACTGCTCCTTGGTTTTGCCCATCTTCAGCGCGCGTTGGCAAGCATAGCCCTGGCCTGCGCGGGCAAACACGATGGTAACCAGCGCCAGCACAACGGCAGCCACGAGGGAAAGAACAACAGTAAGCGGCTGCGGGTTGGAATAAGCGCCGTAGAACAGGTTGTCAGCGAACAGCCACACCGGGTAGTACAGAATGGTAAGCCAAATTCCGTTGGCGGGACCCCAAATGGGAGGCATGAACAACGCCGCAATGTTGATGGGGGGCAAGCCTTCCATGATCTGTTCTTGGGTAAGCTGGTAGGCGTTCTTTTCCTGCTGTGCCATAACGCTCGCTTTCATCGTTTCTTCGCGAATGAGTATAGAGGAATCAGACGCACACAAGGCAACTGAAGCCGTAAGGAACGTCCGAACGGCAAAAGCAGGGCGTGTGCCCCATTTCCCCTATTAAGCAGAATCCCGCTCAGCCAGAACAAGCGATGTTGCTCGGGAATCGGGCGGGGTCGCTTGCTCACCTTAATAATCGTTCGCAGCTGGCGAGTGCATCCATTCCTGGTAGAACTCTTCGAAAGCGCCTGCTTTAATGGCGGCGCGGGCGGTATCCATGAGGTGCAGCAGGAAGTACAGGGTGTGGATGCTCAGCAGCACGCTTCCCAGCATTTCGTTCTGCTTAACCAAATGGCGAATGTAGGAACGGCTGTGGGTTTGGCACGTGGGGCAGTTGCACTGCGCATCCAACGGGCCGAAGTCGTGCACGTACTTGGCATTGCGCATGTTCATGCGGCCTTGGCTGGAAAACGCCGTGCCCATGCGCGCCGTGCGGGTGGGCAGAACGCAGTCGAACATATCCACGCCTTCGTGCACTGCGCGCACCAGCGTAGTGGGGTTGCCCACGCCCATAAGGTAACGGGGCTTGTTTTCAGGCAAGGCACGCGCCACTTCGCCCAGGGTTTCGAACATGGTTTCGTGGCTTTCGCCCACGGAATAACCGCCGATGCCAAAACCGGCGAAATCTTTATGGCCGGCAGCCACGCTTTCTTCGCCAATACGGCGCAGGCGCTCTACCGATTCCAGGCGCAAATCCAAGTGCATGCCGCCCTGGCAAATACCAAACAAGGCCTGGTCTTCGCGCGTATGGGCCGCAAGGCAACGCTTGGCCCACATGGCGGAAAGGTCCACCGCGCGCTTCACGAATTCGCGCGTGGCAGGATACGGCGGGCACTGGTCCAACTGCATAACTATGTCGGCACCCAGCTTCTGCTGGATTTCCATGTTCTGCTCGGGCGTCCAACGGATTTTGTCGCCATCGTAGATGCTCTTGAAGGTAACGCCATCGTCATCGAGCTTGCGGGTATCTTCCAGGCTGAAAATCTGGAATCCGCCCGAATCGGTGAGCATAGGGCCGTCGTAGGCGCAGAACTTGTGCAGGCCGCCGGCTTCGGCAACCAAATCGGCTCCAGGGCGCATGGCCAGGTGATACGTGTTGGAAAGCACAATCTGCGAACCAAGCTCTTTGAGCATCTGCGGGCGAATGCCCTTTACCGTGGCACTGGTGCCAACAGGCATGAACAGCGGCGTTTCCACCGTACCGTGCGCGGTTTCGAAGTGGCCCGCACGGGCATGGCCGCACTGAGCGTCTACCGTATATTCGAACAGGGCCATTACTCACACTCCGGAAGTTGCTCGGCGAATTCGGCGAACTCGGCCAAGGTGCCGTGCTTCACCGATTCAATGTCGTAGCCATCAGGGTCGATGAGCCAATTGGTTACCAGGTAACCGTCACAACCCAGCTCCATTGCCACCAGGTCTTCGCGGGTGTTGTTGCCCACCATAAGAATGTCTTCCGGAGCCAAGCCAATGTGCTCCACGTTTTCGCGGTAATAGTCCAAGCGCGGCTTGGTGGAAGTGGAGTTGTCGTAGGTGGTAATGCGGCTGAACGCTTCTACCGGCACGCCCGCCCACTGCACGCGCTTTTCCACGGCAATGCGCGGGAACAGCGGCATGGTGGTTAGGTACAGCGGGTAGCCCTTCGCCTTCAGCGCCTTAACCGCGCGTGCGGCAGCAGGGTCGGGGTTTACCACCAAATCGGCCAGCTCATCGAAGTGCTCTTCGTAGAATTCCTGCATGATGGCCTCGAAGCGCGGGCGGTCGGTTTCGCCCATAAGCTCCAGGAAGATATTCCAAAAGCGGTCGGCGTTCAAACCGCCTTCGGTGGTGCACATACCGCGCACGCCCTTGTTCAGCGCGCTGGAAAACTGCTGTGGGTCGAAACCCTTGGACTGCGCAAAAGCGGCAATGGAACCAAAATAGCGTTCCAAGAAGCCATCCATGTCGATGGGCAAAAGGGTTCCATCCAAGTCGAAAAATACTGCTTTGTAAGTGCGTTGGGGCATTGTGGGCATTCCTTCCTAGGAGCCTCATATATAGTTCAGGTGCTAGTATAGGGGACGCCGAAAGGGGGCATTGGACGAACCTATGAAATTACTACTTCACGCCTGCTGCGGGCCGTGCTCTTTGGAACCCACGCGCCTGTTGGCCGAAGCCGGTCATAGCATCACCATTGCCTACCTGAATTCCAACATCGCCCCCGCCTCCGAATACGCCCGCAGGCTGGAAACCCTGCTTGCATGGGCCGAAAGCGAAGGCATTCCCGTTATCGAAGGACCCTACGAACCTGCCGCCTGGCAAGATGCCGTGCGCCGCGCATGGGATGGCACCGCAGAGCATCGCGAAGACCGCTGCCGCGCGTGCTACCGC
>CAZQWR010000015.1:0-19452 GCA_964597085.1 uncultured Cryptobacterium sp. | reverse complement strand
AAGCTCATGGAAGTTGCGCATGAGCTCGATGGTTTGGTTTGCGGTTTTGCCAAAGCCAGGGCCTGGGTCAAGGCAGATGCGCTCGTAGGCAATGCCCGCAGCCTGCAGCTCTTCGGCGCGCTTGCCCAAATAAGAAACAACCTCGGCCACTACATCGTCGTAATGGGGCTCTTCCTGCATGGTGCGCGGGTCATCGCCCTGCATATGCATTACCACCAAGCCCGCATCGCAGCCCTTGGCAACTTCCACCATAGCCGGGTCGCGAAAGCCCGTTACATCGTTGATGATGCTGGCGCCCGCTTCAGCAGCAGCCTGGGCAACCTCAGCATGGCGCGTGTCGATGCTCACGCAGATGTTTTCAGCAGCCAAGCGCTTGATAACGCCCAGTACACGGCTCTTCTCTTCCTCGATGGAAACGGGGCTGGCGCCAGGACGGGTGCTTTCGCCACCTACATCGATAATGAGCGCACCTTCTTCCACCATCTGCTTTGCGGCGGCAACCGCCTCGTCTTCATTGGCGTATGAGCCGCCATCGGAAAACGAATCGGGGGTGACGTTCAGTATTCCCATGATCACAGGGGTGCGCGAATCAAAAGGATATTTTCCGCAGCGCCAGATCATTGTTCCTCCTATAAACGAAACCCCGGGCCAATGCAGCCCGGGGCGTTTGTTCAACTGGTTTAAATAAGCCTCTACTTGTTAGAGTCCTGTTCAGGGCCCTTTTCGTGCTCGGAAGCGTTCTGGACCTCGGGCACCTGCGGCATAACAGGCTGCACAGAAGCGGCTTCGCCTTGTGCCGCCGGCTCTTCAGCGCCAGCCTCAGCTACGACAGGTTCTTCGTCATTGGCGACCTTGAGCTCGGCTTCCTTGGCCTGCTCCTTCTGCAGGTACTCGGCCCACTGGTTATCGAGCAGGGCCTGGCAAGCATCGCCATCGATGGTTTCGCGCTCAAGCAGCACGGATGCCATAAGGTCCATCTGGCTGCGGCGAGCCGAAAGAATCTCGGCAGCACGGTCGTGAGCTTCCTTCATCAGGCGAGCAACCTCGTCGTCGATGCGGCGTGCCGTTTCGTCTGAGTAGTCCTGCGTGTTGCCGTAATCGCGGCCCAGGAACACTTCATGGTTGGGCTGACCGAAGATTTGAACGCCCAACTCAGAACTCATGCCGTAGTTGGTAACCATAGCACGGGCCATCTTGGTGGCGCGTTCCAGATCGTTGGAAGCGCCGGTGGTGATGTCGTCGCAGAACAGCTCTTCTGCCACGCGGCCGCCCATGAACACAGCAAGCTCGTCGCGCATCTGATTGCGGCTGTTGAGCACCTTGTCTTCGTCAGGGATGGAAAGCGTGTAGCCCAGCGCGCGGCCACGACTGATGATAGAGATCTTGTGTACCGGATCAGCGCCTTCCAACAGGTGGCCAACCAGGGCATGGCCGCTTTCGTGGTAGGCGATGGTGGTGCGGGTAACCTCGTCGAGCACACGGCCTTTGCGCTCAGGACCAGCGATAACGCGCTCCATGGAGTCCTGAACCTCAGCGTTGGTGATGATGTGCTTGTTGCGGCGTGCGGTGAGGATGGCCGACTCGTTAAGCAAGTTGGCCAAATCGGCGCCGGTGAAGCCCGGAGTGAGCTTGGCGATTGCGGAAAGGTCCACATCGTCGGCCAGGGGCTTGTTTTCAGCATGCACGTTCAAGATCTTTTCGCGGCCCTTAACGTCGGGTGCATCAACCACGATTTGACGGTCGAAACGGCCGGGGCGAAGCAGCGCAGGGTCAAGAACGTCTGCGCGGTTGGTTGCGGCAATAAGAACAACCGAATCGTTGGCCTCGAAGCCGTCCATCTCAACCAACAGCTGGTTCAAGGTTTGCTCGCGCTCGTCGTGACCGCCGCCCAAGCCAGCACCACGCTGACGGCCAACGGCATCGATCTCGTCGATGAAGATGATGGAAGGGGAAGCTTCCTTTGCCTGCTTGAACAGGTCGCGCACGCGGGAAGCGCCTACGCCCACGAACATCTCAACGAAGTCGGAGCCGGAAATACTGAAGAAGGGAACGCCCGCTTCGCCCGCAACAGCGCGCGCAAGCAGCGTTTTACCAGTGCCCGGAGGGCCCACCAGCAGGCAGCCGCGCGGGATCTTTGCACCCAGAGACTGGTACTTGGCCGGGTTTTCCAGGAAGTCCTTGATTTCCTGCATTTCCTCAACGGCCTCGTCAACGCCGGCAACATCGCTGAAGTGCACATCGGGGTGCTCTTCCACATTCTTCTTGGCCTTGGCCTTGCCGAACGACATCTGCGAGTTGTTTGCCTTGTTCATCTGGCTGAAGAAGAACAGCAGCAGGCCCGCGATGATGAGGATGGGCAGAACGCTGGAAAGGATAGATGCCCAAGGCGACGCCAAGCGCACGCTGTACTGGATGCTGGGATGCGAGGACATGAGCTGGCCAAGCGAATCGGAGCCAACCCAGGTTACGGTGTAGTTATGCTCGGAGCCCAGCTTGGAAGCAGAAAGCTTCTGCGTTTCCACGATAGTGGGACGCGCGCCGTTGTTGCTTTCGGTGCTCAGGCCGGAATTCAGGGCATCAAAGGCCTTGTTGAAGGCATCGGCCGTGGACTGACCTGCAGTAGAGGCCGGATAATACGTGCCGGTTACGGTATAGGAGCCAGTGTCGTACACAGCCGTGTTCACACGCCCCTGCTCAACGGCCTGCATGAATTCGGAGGTTTCCAGCGAATCGGTTTGCGTGATGCCGTTAGTGGCAGTCATGGTGCGCGCCATCATGATCATGAAGAAGACGCCCACTGCCAAAAACACGATTAGCGTAACCACGCTGGAGCGCTGCGGCTGCTTCGAATTCTTGTTTGAGTTTGATGATTGTGCCATGTGGCTAATTCCTTATGCTGCTTATGCTGCTTGTTACCGATGTGTCTATTCGGCCGTTACCTCGGGCTTCAGAACGCCGATGCAGGAAAGGTTGCGATAGCGCTCTTCGTAGTCCAAGCCATAGCCCACAATGAATTCATCGGGGCATTCAAAGCCGATGTACTTGCATTTGATATCCGCCTGGTTGGGAGTGTCTTTGCGAAGCAGGGTTGCCACTTCGATAGACGCCGGACCGCGCGACTCAAGGTTCTTCATGAGGTAGCGCAGGGTAAGGCCACTGTCCAAAATATCTTCGGCGATAAGAACATGACGGCCTTCAATTTGGCTGGAGAGGTCTTTCAGAATGCGAACAACGCCCGAGCTTTTCATGCCGTTGCCGTACGAGGAAATGGCCATGTAGTCCATTTCAACGGGCAGGTGAATTTCACGTACCAGGTCGGCCATGAAGATTGCGGCGCCACGCAGCACTGAAATTACCACGATGCTCTTCCCGGCATAGTCTTTGGTGATCTGCGCGCCCATTTCCTTTACGCGCTCACGAATTTGATCCTCGGTGAAAAGGATGTGGTCAAGATCGGGATGCTGCTCCACGAAGGCCTCTTTTCCCGCCAGGGGCGGATAAACGTCAATACAAATTGCAAGTGTATCAAAAGGCCTTCCCCGCCCTTTTCGCATCCACCGCGCCGTAGCCCAATTGCAATAAATCTTCACCCTCTACGCAGACCAATGAAGCAATGGGCGAGAAATCCTGCTGGTTGGTCTACCTGCTGGCGAAGCCCTGGGGGCCGAAAGCCCCTCAACTCACCCGCTGCCCTGCTTAAAAATGCCCGCCATTGGCGGGCATTTTTGCGTGCGGTCGCTGCTTCGTGCATTAGAAACAGATTCGCTTCGCGAATCGAGCAGGAACAGTTCTCAGGGTTCGTTTCGCAGCTACCGGCCCCAGGGCTTCGCCAAGGCAAGATGCAACCAATCGAAGTGAACTGAGCACCTACCGGGTGCCCGAAAGCGCGCTGGACAGGCTTATTCAGCCTTGGAGGCAACTTCCACCTCCACCTCTGTGCTCAGGATATCGGGGAAGTTCTTCAGAAGGGTGTCTACCGGCAAACCAACAATGTTGTTGAAATCGCCTTCGTACTTTTCAACCAGCGCACGTCCCTTGCCCTGGATACCGTAGGCGCCGGCCTTGTCGATGGTTTCACCTGTGGCAACGTAGGCATCGATGTCTTCCTTGGAAAGCTCCTTGAAGGTTACGTGACTGGTTTCGGCGAAGGAGCGGAAGGCCAGCGATACATTGCCGTCACCGCCGTTTTCCTCGGTTTCGTTGAGCATAACCAGCCATACCGAAACGCCAGTGATCACCTGATGGGTGCGCCCCGATAAGCGGCCCAGCATTTCGCGCGCGTTGTCGGCGCTGTAAGGCTTGCCCAGCATTTCACCGTCCAGTACCACGGTGGTATCGGCACCGATTACGATGCCCAGGCCAACGGGGTTCTGCGCCAAAATGTCTTGGATCACGGCGCCGGCCTTACGCTCAGCCAGCTTCTTCACCGCTTCTTCGGGCTGGGCTGCCAAGTCGGGCTCCAGCGATTCATCTACTTCGGTGCTGCCCTTGTACACGGCGAACTTCACGCCGGCCTCTTCCAGCAGCTGTTTTCGACGCGGGCTGGTGGATGCAAGGATTACATTTACGGGAAGCTTGGTGGTGGCCATTTGGTCTCCTTTTCTAAAGCCCGCGTGCGGGCACGGTGGTTGGGCAGGATGCGGGAACTAGCTGTGAGCGGGCTTTCGACGAGCGCGGAACACGGCCATGGGCTCCACGAGCACGCCGCGCTTGTTTGCGCTCACTGCCAAATCGCCCTGTATGTTGGTAACAAATCCGCTGATGGGAAGCTTGTCTTCGCCGAATGCAGAAAGAACAGCGTCCACCGATGCAGCTTCAATGCGAGCTTCGCCACCAACAAGCCGCTGCAGCAACGAAACCACAGTGCGGCGCTGCACGGGCAAGGCAACGCCACCGAAGCTAGGCAGCAGAAGGCAGCTATCGTAGCCACCATCACCATCATCGCCCGTCCATTCCGCATGCTCTTCGGCAGCCGAAGCCGCAAGCCGCTGCAAAAAATCATCCTCATCAGCAATGAGGTTCATGGTGCGGCACAGCGTGTCCAAAAGTTGCGGGTTGCGTTCCTTGGCCTTAGGGATTATTTCGTGGCGCACGAACGCGCGGAAGCGGTCGGTGTGCGCATTGGTGGCATCTTCGCGCCAGCGCTTCCCTTGTTCATCCACCACAGCCAAGCTTTCGGGTAGGTCGGAAACATAAGCGCGCAAGGCTTCGCGAGATACGTCCAGGCAGGGGCGCACTACCGGGCCGTTTTTGTACAGCATGGAACGAAAGCCGCCCGGGCCAGTGCCCTTAATGGAACGCATGTAGAAGTTTTCGGCCCTGTCGTCCTGCGTATGAGCAGTTGCAATACGGCCGTCCGAAATGGACGTGGCGGTATGGCGGCACAGGCTTTCCAGTGCTTCATGCGCAGCCAAGTAGCGCTCGCGCCTGCCAATGGCTTCGGCGTTTCCGCCGGTTGCGGCAACCAGCGCCGGCACGTCTATCTCGCAACCGAAAAACGGAATGGCAAGGCGCTCGGCCAAGCGCTCAACGAAACGCGCATCGGCATAAGCCTCTTCGCCACGGATTTTATGGTTCACATGCAAAATGGCGGGCTGGCCTATTTTGCCGCGCTTGAACAAGTCGGCAACAAGGTAGGCAAGCGCCGTGGAATCCGAGCCGCCCGAAACCATGGCCAACACCGGCGTATCGGCGCTCAAGAGCTTGCGCGAAGCGATGGTTTGCTCGATGGCTTCTATCATGTGCGGCCTCCTGGATTCCTACCTGCTGGCAACAAAGCGGACGGGGGCGTTGAGCCGCGGCGGGCGCTTTGATAGCTTGTTCATTGTAATGGAACCCACCTGGAACGGAGCACCCATGCGCTTCATCCTTCGCACCATAGCAATTTTCGTAGCCGTTGGCGTTGCCGTTTGGCTAGTCCCTGGCGTGCAGGTGGTAAGCGAAAGCTCGTGGGGCTCCATTGCCATCGTTGCGCTGTTCATTGCGCTCATCAACATGACCATCAAGCCGCTGCTTCAGCTGCTGAGCCTTCCCATCACCATTGTTTCGTTGGGAATTTTCTACCTGGTTATAAACACCGTTCTGCTGTATTTGGCGGCGGCATTGAGCAACGCACTATTCGGCGCCGGCTTCGTCATCAGCTCGTTTGCATCAGGATTCATTGCCGCTATTGTAATTTCCATTGTTTCGGCCATCATGAACTCCATTTTAGGCAACGAATAGGCAAGTATTTTCCCTTCCGCTTGCCGCAACAGGCGACCTCCCCCTTGAGCAAATAAGGTAAAATTCTTCTCAAGGAAGGAGCGAGCATGGCCGCATCGAACAGTGACCAAAACACCGAAAAGCCCAAGGTGCGCACGCCTAAATCAACGGCAAAAAGCCGCAGCACGCGCGAAAGCATCATCGCCGTGGCAATCGAGCTTTTCCGCACCAAAGGCTATGGTCGCACTTCGCTCAGCGAAATATCCCGCCGTGCGGGCATCGACCCCTCTTCGTTCTACTACTACTTCCCTTCCAAGGAAGCGCTTATCGATACCGTATTCGACCAGGGAAATACCGTACCCCCGCTAACGCTTCTAGAAGAGCTTTCCAGCAACCGCGCCGCACAACTGTGCTCGCTCATCATGTTCGATACTGTTCGCAAATGCGAGCTGCCAGTCGACTTCAATGAGCTGGAAACCATCGCCACGCAGAACCGCGAAGCATTCGGTGGCTTCTTCGAACACTACCGCATGCTGTATAAAAGCATCGTCACCATTTTGCAGCGCGGCATTGCCGAAAATGTTTTTACGCCCTGCACGCCCGATGTTCGTGCCGTTTCCATTCTTTCGCTGGACGAAGGCCTGCAGCACCACTTCCATGCAAAGCACCGCAACGAGCTGATACTTGAAGCATCTGGGTACCCCGTACGCAACTACACGCCGGAAAACATCGCGCAGATGGCAGCGTATTCCATCATGCCCTCTATCGTTGCCAACCCGGCAATCATGGAAACAGCCATCAAAGAGGGAACCAGGCTGTACTACCAGCTTGAAGAAGAAATGGAGCGCAAAAGATAAGCTGTCCGAAAACGGCTATCTTTGGGCAAGAACGCCCTGTTCAACCGTTATGCGCTCCAAACTTGACACCGCTATGGTTGCGCGCTTTTCAACCTGCAGCTGCGGCACGCCGTCTTTTTCGCAATACAAGCCCACCACGGGAAAACCCGCGTTGCGCAGCGTATCCATTGCATAAAGGGAGTCTTCAAAGCCCCAGGTAACCTGCTTTTCGGTTCCCAGCAACTTGCAGGTGTGCTCGAACACTTCAGGGCTTCGCTTAGTGGTGCCCAAGTCGTCCACCGAAACCACAGCCCGGAAATAGTCGCGCACACCCGAGCTGGAAAGCCCCGCTTCCAAATAGTTCGCGCAGCTAGAAGAGCACACGCTCATGCGAACACCGCTCTTCGCGCAGGCTTCAAGCAGCTCTGCTGCACCTGGCAGCAGGGAGGCATTGCGATAATACGACATCATATACTCGTCTATCATGCCAGCAACAGCTGCATCGTTTTTGCCCAAACCGTATTCGGCATGAAAGTAGTGAGCAATTTCGGGGATGGTAAGCGTGCAAAACAGCTTGCGCTCTTCGGGGCGCACCCGCACGCCAGCGTTGCGCGCAAGCTCGCCTTCCAGCCCGCGCCATGCCCCCAAAGAATCAAGAAGGGTGCCATCGCAATCGAAGATGGCACCCTTTATCACATTTTGCTTTTCGCTATTCATAGTCTTTCTTCAGCGCAGCGAAGGCGGGCATGGAATTGCGGATCACGTCGGCCGAAACGCAGTAGCCGATGCGCACCCAACCGCCAACACCGAAGCTGTCGGAGGGCACCAGCAAAAGCTCGTGCTCCTTAGCCTTGTCGGAGAAGGCCTGAGCGTCGGGCTCCAAGGCCTGCATCCACAGATAGAAGGCGCCGTCAGGCGCAATGTAGTTGTAGCCCAGCTCGTCCAAGCCGCTGGTGAGCAGCTCGCGGTTTGCAGCATAGGCGGCAACGTTAACCGGCTCGTCTACGCACTCAGCGATAACGCGCTGGAAGAACACCGGCGCACAGATATAGCCCAGCGCGCGGCCAGCACCGGCAACAGCGAACATAACGCGCTCCGATTCCTCAACCTCGTTGGGAACAAGAACGTAGCCGATGCGATCGCCTGGAAGCGAAAGCGACTTCGACCAGGAATAGCACACCAGCGTGTTGTCGTAGATTGCGGGAACCCACGGAACCTCGGCGCCGTATACAAGCTCGCGGTAGGGCTCGTCAGAAATAAGGTACAGCGAGCTACCGAATTCCTCGCGCTTCTTATGAAGCAGCGCGGAAAGCTGTTCCAGGGTTTCACGGGTGTACACAACGCCAACGGGGTTGTTGGGCGAATTGATGATAACGGCGCGGGTGCGCTCGTTGATTGCGGCGCCAAGGGCGTCGAAATCAATCTGGAAGTTATCTTCGCGAGCAGGAACCTCTACGCACTTGCCGCCGTCGGCCTCGATCCAAACGCGATACTCGGGAAAGAAGGGCGAGATAACGATGATCTCGTCGCCCGGCTCAAGGATTACGGCCTTGATGCAGCAGGAAAGGCACGAAGCAGCGCCCGTGGTGAGATAGAAATTCTTGGCCGCATAGTCGGTGCCGAAACGACGGTTGAGGTTTTCGGCAATGGCGGTTTTGGTGGAGTCCAAACCGGAAGCATGAGAATAGGCATGCAGCTCCGCAGGAGGCATGTCGGCCAGCTTGTGCATGGTTTCGGCTACCTTTGCAGGAGCCGGCACGCTGGGGTTGCCAATGCTGAAATCGAATACCTTGTCTTCGCCGATTTGAGCCTTGCGTTCCATACCGTAGGCAAACAGTTCGCGAATTGCCGAAGGGGCATTGCCCAGGCGGTACATGGTTTCGTTGATCATTGAAATCCTCCTAACTGCACCAGAAATCTGGCTTAGCTGCTTATTATGCGCCCGCGCGTACAGAGCTTCAAGGGAAAACGAGACGCACACGACAAGTGAACTAGCGGCAATGTGCTTTATTAGGGCATTTGTTCACTTCAGAACATATGCTGACGAATTGGCAGGAATTGGGTATAATTCAGTTCTGCGCCCGAGTGGCGGAACGGCAGACGCGGCGGTCTCAAAAACCGTTGTCGAAAGACGTGCGGGTTCAAATCCCGCCTCGGGCACCACGAAAAACAAGAGCTCGGCCATCTGGCCGAGCTTTTTGCTTGCTACGCAATTAGGCCAATGTGCCTAATTCCAAAAACTTAATGACCGCTCTTTTCAGGATGAGTCATCACGGCTTTCTCCAAATCCAAAAACCGCATGACATCCTCTTTGCCCTCGTCAAAAATCTTGTCAAACTCTTCTACGCCGATCTCTGCTTCGTTCGCCATTGCAAAACACCCTCTTTTGACATTAAACGGTTTACAAGTATTTCTTTTATACCTGAAAAGCCAACACCGCCCAACAGGGCACCACCAGTACTGGAGCGAAAGGGAAAGTGCGCTTTTTGGCTAGCGCGCTGGCAATTGCCACAACCATGCCAAATACAGCCACCAGCAGGAAATATGCTTCCAATTGGCTAGGGCGCAAAAAGGTTGAACACGCGCCCAGCAAAAGCACATCTCCGAAGCCTAAGGATTCTTTGCCAGTTAGCTTGGAAACCGCCGCGCCAAGCAAGTACATCGCAACGGCAACGATTGCCGCAGCAAAACAAGACTGCAGCAATGCCGTAAAGCCACCGCCTAAACTTCCTACCGCCAAACAACCCGGCACAAATGCCGTGGCAAATGCACAGGCAATGCGCAGCACCAGCAGCACCAATAAATGGAAAACGCAAATTACACGGCGGCGAATATCAACTGCAGAAATTAGGGCAAAAATACCCAGCAGCGCCATCATTAACACGACGTTTGCCATGCGCTCCCATCCCTTTCAACGCTTGCAAGCTGGGGCGAATATAACGCAGATCAGAGCGCAAAAAACCGGCACTCACCGGCTTTGGAATTTCTTTCGAACCTTTTTCGAATTTTGGAATTTTCGGCAGTGGAGCTTTGCACGCTCTTACGCCAATATGTTTGTGCGTCCAAGCGTCTGGAACCCGCAACCTCGACGACAATCAATTTTGAACGTGCAAGCTCACACACCCCATAGCCCCAGCATCAACAGCTCCACCTGTAGCCACAGCTTTACACGTGAAAGCTTCCAGAAGCAGCGATCTAAGCGCCAACGGGCTCATCTGCAGCGAAAGCGAGCGAAACCCTATGAACCGCAGCCATTGGGCTCAACCCCGCACAGCAAAAAAGCCGCACCCGAAATTCGGGCGCGGCTTGAAAGTGCAAAGCCTAACTGCTTACAGGGAGAATTCCTTTTCACCCTTGAATACAGCCTCTGCGTCCTCAACGCTCCAGTCGCCCAAGGTGATGGCGGAAATAGCGTTGGTAAGGCGAATTGCCTCTTCGGTGGAACGCATATGGATGTTACGGCCGGTTGCGTTGCCGCAAGCACCACCGATATGGATCTGGTCGTGCAGCTGGGTAAGGAATACGTTGGCATCGGCCTTGGAGCCGCCAGCGCATACCAAGCCGGTGCGACCGGATGCCTTAGAGGCAATTGCCAGGCCCTGAGCAGAAGTCTGACCCTCTACCTCGTGCGGCGGGTTAACCTTAACGAAGTCGGCGCCCAGGCAAAGAGCAACGCCAGCAGCGCCAGCGATGAGATCAGGATCCTTTTCGTCGGTAACAGCCTTGCCGCGGGGGTAGATCCACAGGACTACCAGCAGGCCAGCGGCGTGAGCCTCGGCGATGAGCTCGCCAGCTTCAGCCATCATGGTGGACTCGTACTCAGAGCCCAGGTAGATGGTGTAGCCAAGGCCAACGATGTTCACGCCGGCCTCGCGCATTGCCAGCACTGCTTCCAGCTCGTGGAGCTGGGGGCTGTAAGGATCGTCCTGGGAGCCCTTGACCAGGTTGGTTTTGGAGTTCATCTTCACCAGGTAATTGATTTCCGGATAATCAGGAGCGTACTGAGCTACCAAGCCACGCTGACCAGCCAGAACGCCAATGGTGCCCTTGGAGCCGATTTCAAAAAGATGCTCGGGCTCAGCGTCGGAAGGGTCGATGCCCTCGCCGTAGAAGTCCTTGTTCAGATGCTCGATCTTCTGGTCGCAAGCGAAAAGCATCAGGCGACCCGTGCCACGGGTTGCCTTCATGTAGTTCTCAATGTAAGTCTCACGAGCTTCAGGCATTACGTCTGCAGGGACCTTAACCTGATCACGGGTGATGGTGGGCATATTATTCCTCCTTAAAGGCATGGATACACACGTTGATTTTCATTATATCGCGTTAAGCGCCTGTTTGCCTTGCCAAGCAAAAGCCTTACATAGCGCTTACGTTTGCGGCTAAGAAATGGGCACGAGCGGCAAAACGACGTTAGAACCACTCGCGTTTGCCATGCACGTAGACGCGCTCGAATTCGCTTTGGCTTTTGGTGAGGTAGATGATGCCCTCCACAATGCCCACAATCCAAACCACGCCAGTGACAAGGCCGAACGAAAACAAGCCACCCACCAGCGACAACGCCAGCAGAACAAAACCCTGCGTGCTGTAGCCCAAATAGAACTTGTGCACGCCGAAGCCGCCCAAGAATATTGCCAGAAGGCCCGCTGCCACATGGTCGCGCGAAGCGAGCGGGGCAGCATAATGCGGCTGTTGATAGCCCGTTTGCTGTGCACCCGGTTGCGGGGAAGCAGCCTGCTGCTGAGGTCCTGCTTGCTGTCCAGGTACGGCCCGCTGAGCCTGCGCCCAACCGGACTGCTCAGCTTGCTGCCAACCTTGTTGCGGTTGCGCAGTGGAAGCTGTAGCAGCTTGGTCCCAATAGCCAACCTGCTGCCAGCCCGCCTGCGCTGCCGACCCTTCAGGCTGAAAACCCGCAGCAACAGGCTGCGGTGCCTGCGCTTGCGCAGCTTGTTGGGCAAACGCCTGAGCCGCCTGAGCCGCCCCTGCTGCTTGGGTGGCACTTTGTGCGCTTTCGTTGGCCGTTGCGGCAGCCTGAGCCTCGGCCAGCTTTTGCTCTGCGGCAGCCAAGGCTTCACGAGCAGCCTTTAACTCGCGCTCAGCGGCACGGAGGGAATCGGGCTGCTGACCCATATCAGGCTGCTGAGCTGGATTCTCATTGGGACTGGCCATTGCCCGCACCCTCTTCCTTCTTGCGCTCTTCGGCACGCTTCTGAACCATCTTCTCGCGCTCTTCTTCCATATGGTGATAGGTTTTCTGCGCAGCGAAGAAGCTCATGATGCGCTCGCGGAACACGATACCCAGAATTGCCAGCACTGCGGCAATGGCAAAGATGATAAGGCTGGTTTGAATGTCGCCATCGGCCAAACCGGCAGCAGCATAGGTGGAAATGATAACGCCGGGAATGCGCGCAATAGTGGTAATGAGCAAGAACGTACGCATGCGCATGTTAGTGAGCGGCACCAAGTAGGTAAACACGTCTTTGGGCATGCCGGGAATTACGAACAGTATGAAAACAATGACGTTGAGCTTGCCCGAACGTTCGAATTCATAGAACTTCACCAGGTGCTTTTCGTCCACCATGGAGCGAACAAAGGGCGCTCCCAGGCGGTGCACCAACTCGTAGATGAGCGCACTGGAAATAACGCAGCCAAACAAAATAACAATGGATCCAAACACAGGTCCATACAGCATGCCGGCAGCAACCTGCACCACTTCGCCTGGGATGAACGCAACTATGATCTGGAGCAGCTGCAGGCCCAAAAGCACCAGAACGCCCGCGGCGCCCATGCCTTGTATGCGCTCGATGAGCTTGCTAACGCCATCTTCCTCAAAAATGACGCTTAGGCTGGGCCACAGCGCCGCCACGATTACGCCCAGCAGCACAATGAAAGCCACCAGGCCAACGATTTTAATGAGATCAGACTTCTTTACCTTATGCCCGAGCACCGAAACGGTTTGCTCGGACTCTTGCCCAACAAGCTGCTGAGACGGCTGCTGTTCCTTGGGAGCTTGGCTCATTCGCCCTTCCCTTCTTCACCATCGCGAGCGCGGCGGTACTCTTCTTTGAAGCTAGAGAACATGCCCTTGGTTTTGCCCAGCTGCGCGCCCAGTTTGTAAGCACCACTGTTTACCGCTTCGCCAGCCTTTTCGGCGGCCTTGCTTGCTTTGGGCTTTACTATGCCCGCCACGTTTGATGCCCGGTTGGCAACCACCGCGCTTGCCGTGCCGGCGCGTTCTGCCAAGCCGCCCGCCGCGCCAATGCTAAGCGCTTCGGGTTGCACAATAATGGCGCCGCTTAAGAAGTCTTCGCCATCGTCGCAGTTCAGAGCATCGCCCACACCCAACTTGAAGCCCTTGATAAGTTCCACGGGCAATTCAGAGGCACCTAGCAGTGCATCGGTTGCGGCACCACGCTCGGCAACCACCTTCTTCACCTGGCCGGAAGAAGAGTCGAACAGCACATCGCCCACAAAACCGCAGCGAGCGCCTTCTTCGGTCATAAGCGGCATGTTCTGCCACATAAGGCATTCATCCCATTTAACGCCCAAGCGCTTCAAAGCGGAATTGCCCACGGCAGCCTTGGTGGGCGCAATGTAGAGCCTTCCCTCTTGCACATCGAAGGCATCGATGGCAACGAACACATCGGAACGATGGGCAACCAGGGCAATGTCGGGGCGCTTAACCGTGAAGCCCACCACTTTGCGGGCATGCGGATGGAAGATGAAATGACGTACCTTGCCAATGCGCTTGGTGGGCTGGCCTTCTTTATCCAGGTTGTACACGGGCTTACCGCGCAAATTGCTTATGAAGTATTCGCTCTTCTTCAAAGGGGCTCCTTCTTGGTTTGCCCTAGGCATGAAGAACGGCGACCCACGGCCGCCGTTCATGGCTCTTTAGCAGAGCAGCTGTTCGATTTCCACCTTAAGGCTTGGCACCCAGGCGAACCGAAGCGTTATCAAACCGTTTTACCGTTATTCCTGAGAAGCGCCTTCTGCGGGCTGCTCGGGAGCAGCGTGTGCAGGAGAAAAGGTTGCCTCTGCTGCAGGAGCCTCGGCGGCTTCAACAACGGGAATTTCCTGAGTTGCCTGCTCGGCCGCTTCGTCGGCGGGCTTAACCTTTGCAGCTACTGCGCTTGCAGCACCCTTGACAGCCTCGGTTGCGGTAGCAGCAGCTGCAGCGGCAGAGCCCTTTGCAGCGCCAGCGGCATCGATAACAGCAGGGATCTTGTCCACCGCAGCATCGCGTGCGGCCTCGGCGTTCTTGGCAACCTGAGCGGCAATACGCTCGCGGGCAGCCTCGATCTTCTGACGAAGCTCGTCGCCGTTGTTTTCGAAGGCCTGAACGGAAGGCGGCGTGAGCTTGGAAGCGCGCTCGGAAACAGCCTTGCGAGCCTCTGCGCCGTTGTCTACCACGGTGTTGATTACCTTAGTGGAACCGGAAGCAGCTGCCTGAGCAATCTGGCCGGCCTTTTCCTGTACCTTTGCGGGGCAAGCGATTTTGCCGCGCTTTTCCTTTACCGTTTCTTCAATGAGTGCACGGTTTTCAGAACCGGAACGGGGCGAAAGAAGCAGGCCTGCGATAGCACCTACAGCGCCGCCGATAAGTAACGTTGCGAACTTGCCCATAAAGAACACCTTCCCCAAGCAATTTGATTTCATTGCTGCCATTATAAATGCCCAGATGGCATAAACGCTCATAAAACCTGTGCGCGGCAATTGTTGTTGCCAGGATGAAATAAACTCAGGCTCCAGGCCCGTTCGAAAATTCAGCCCTGCGCGCATTGCGGGCGCAGCCTTCACCCCAAGGCTCAAAGCAAAATTGAAACCCAAGAATCTTCAAGTTCGTGCGAGTAGCCGAAACCGCAACGCCCTACCCTTCAACCAACCTGTCCAAAACGCCGGCCAAGCTCAAACCCGCAGCTTCGCAGGCAGCGCTGAACAGAGAGCCTTCGGCCAAGCTGGGCGCCGTGTCCACCTCCAAAACCTGAGCCTGAGCGCCGTCCCAGATAAGGTCAACGCGGCCATAGCCCTCCATGCCGAACGCGCGGTAAACCTCAAGCGCAGCGCGCTCTATTTCGGAGCGAATTGCCTGGGCGGTTGCCTCATCAGCGGAAAGAGAATCAAGACGCACGGGCGTGTGCAGGTCAACAGCGTTTTTGCCCAAGCGAGCCTGCGTAAGGTACAGACCCATGCGCGGCACGATTTCTGCCGGAGGCAAAGCGTAAGCGTCCCAACCCGAGCCCAAAACAGCCACCGAAACCTCAATGCCTTCGACCCACTGCTGAACAATTACCTGGTCATAGAAGGTGAAGGCATCGCGCAACGCATCGGCCAAACCCTCTTGCGATTCAACCTTGTGCACGCCGTACGCCAAGCCGCCGCAAGCAGGCTTCACCGCCAGCGGGAAGCCTCCAGGAACGCGCTCGGCGCACAAGTCCATAGCCTCCATGGCGCCCAGCTCATCGAACGCCCGCCTGGAAAAGCAGAAGCCCTGCGGCCAAGATGCCACGGTTTCTTCGCCCGCAAAATCGCAACAGGTTTGCATATGCGCACCCAGCAGGCTTTTGTCAGCTGCAGTGCGACACACGCTGGCAGGTGAGCCAATGTGCTGAATGCCCAGGAATTCCAACAGCTCCTGCACGGTGCCGTCTTCACCCAACTTGCCAGGCAGTGCAATGATTGCCGCATCGGGATGCTCGGCACGCAAATTGGCAACAAGGCCCTGATCGGCCTCGATGGCAACTGCCGTATGCTCGGCTTCTTCCAATGCGGCGCAGATTCGCTTGCCGCTGTCTATCGAAACCTCGCGCTCCGCAGAAGCGCCCCCAACCAAAACAGCGATTTTCATGTTCACCCTCCAGCACTCATTCGGTAGGCGCGCATGTTGCGCACCGTCCGCTTCAGAAGGCCGCCGCCCCGCAGGGCTCGGTTCACCCGTTCTGCTGTTCAGGATTTTGCTTCCCGCGGAATCAAAATCCCTCATGCGCTGCACTGCATCATGCATTTAAAGAAGATCTGCTTCGCAGATCAAACAGGAACAGTGCTCTAAGTTCACCTCGTACCTACCAGGCAACGAAAACCTTCTGAAACTACTTTTTTGCTAATGATACGTGATTAGCCGCGTTGCTCTAGCAAAGTGCGGTTCAGGAATTCCAGGCTTTCTTTCAGCGCATGCAGGGCAACCAGGTCGTCTTCGTAGGAAAGGGCCAGGTTGGCCAGCAGCGGGTCTTCGGCGCTGAACTGAGTGGTGCCCGTGAACACGGAATCGGCCTTGCGGGCGGCACGCGTTTGGGCGTCCACCACCAAATGTTCCAGCAAGTGCGGGGTTGAGGTATTGGCCATCACCGCGCTGAACAGCGGGCCAACTTCGTTGCGGCAAGCGTGCTGACCCAAGGTTGGAGCATGCTGCAGGCAGCGCTGTGCCAATGCCCCATCGGTTTGCAGGTACCTTCGAGCCGAAATGCGCACAGCAACCTCGATGCGGCCGGGGCGCACGCGCACCGTTTCAGCTTTCAAAGGCTGGGGTTGGCGGGCTTGCCTGGGTATCACGAGCGCTTCACCAAAGTGGTTACCGCTTTGCCGCCTTCGGCGTCCGCTTCATCTTCGGTGATGGTGAGCACATCGCGTTCGGGCGAGAACACATAGGTGCCACCACCCGTGTACTTGCCAAAGCCAAAGCTAATGGTTTTATGGAAGGTATCCAACTCGTAAGTGTAGGAAACATCACTGGTAAGCCGGACTTCAGAGCCGGTGATAGTGATGGAAGCCCCGGTATCCTGCGCCACCCAAGTGCCTTGGATATCGGCAGAATCGTCGTAGCGAAGCCACTGGTTCCAAGAAAGAACCGCAAGGGCAACAAGCAATACGGCCACAACGCTGACGGCAACAACAACAAACTTGCGCGAAATGCGACGCTTGCCGCCCTTCTTGCTTACACGCGGGGTGCCTGTCTTCTCGGAAACAGAAGCCGATTCGACACTCGAAGAGCCCTTAGGCGCCGAGGCAACGGCCTTACCGGCAACCGAAGGACGCGAAGCAGCTGGTTGGGAGCTAGATCCGGCCGAAACGGATGACGCAGAAGGCTGCTTAACAGAAACAGAGGGATTCGCTGGCGCCGAAGATGGCGCCTTGGCGCCAGGCGCTTGCATCTTGGGTGCCGTGGCAATGGGTTTGCCCGCAACCGAGGGCCTGGCCTTAGCGGGCGCCGGCGCAGCCTGGGGGTTTACCTTAGCTGATGCAGCCTGCGGCTTGACGGGTGCAGAAGCTCCAACAGCGGCAGAGCCGGTGCTGTCCGCGCCCTTCGCCTGAAAGGGAGCTGCGGCAGCTGCCGGCTCTTTTGCGATTTTCACCTTGCGCCCCACAACAGAGGGACGCTTGCTCTGTTTCTTTTCCGCCATGTAAATGCGCAGGGCCCGCTTTTAGCGGATGACCTCGATGCCGCCCATGTAGGGAACCAAAACCTCGGGCACCTTGATGGAGCCATCGGCCTGCTGATAGTTCTCGATAACGGCAGCCATGGTGCGGCCGACTGCAAGGCCAGAGCCATTCAAGGTGTGAACCAAGCGGCTGCCCTTGAAGTTTTCAGGGTCACGGTACTTGATATTGGCACGACGCGCCTGGAAGTCTTCACAATTAGAGCAAGAGGAGATTTCCTTGTAAGCATTGTAGGAAGGCAGCCAAACCTCAAGGTCGTAGGTCTTGGCGGCGCTGAAGCCGATATCGCCCGTGCACAGGCTGATTACGCGGTAGGGCAGGCCCAGAAGTTGCAAGATGTTTTCCGCATCGGCAACCATTTCTTCCAGGTCGTTGTAGCTTTCTTCGGGCTTGGCGTACTTCACCATTTCAACCTTGTCGAACTGGTGCACGCGAATAAGACCACGGGTATCGCGACCGGCGCTGCCAGCTTCCTCGCGGAAACAAGGCGTGAATGCGCAGTACTTAAGCGGCAAGTCGGATGCCTCCAGAACCTCGCCCGCATGGATGTTGGTGAGCTGAACCTCTGCAGTTGGGATGAGGTACATGCCCTCGCGCGTTTTGAACAGGTCGTCTTCGAACTTGGGAAGCTGACCGGTGCCGGTAAGCGTGTTGGCGTTGGCCATTGCCGGGCACCACCATTCCTTGTAGCCACGGGAAGTGTGCGTGTCGGCCATGAAATTGATGAGCGCGCGCTCCAGGCGAGCGCCCAGGCCGCCCAGCAGCACGAAACGGCTGCCAGCAAGCTTTACGGCGCGCTCGGCATCGATGATGTTCAGTTCAGCGCCCAAATCCCAATGGGGCTTCATGGTAATGCCCTCTGCTTCGAAGTTGCGCGGGGTACCCCAACGGCGAACCTCGGGGTTGTCGTTTTCATCCTTGCCCACAGGGGTGGAATCGGCAGGCATGTTGGGAGTTGCAAGCAGCAGGTTGCGCAGCTCCTCATCGGCTGCGGCGCGCTGGGCGCCAAAGGTTGCGATCTGATTCTTCAGTTCGGTTACCTGGGCCTTTGCAGCCTCAGCTTCTTCCTTCTTGCCTTCGCCCATGAGCTTGCCGATGCTCTTGGAAATGGCATTGCGCTGAGCCTGAAGCTCTTCTTCCTTGGCAATTGAAGCACGGCGTGATTCATCCAGCTCCTGGAAGCGCTGGGAATCCCAAGAGTGGTTGCGGTTTTTCATCGCAACAGCGACTTCATCAAGATTTTCGCGGACGAACCGAATGTCTAGCATAGCTGCCCTTTCAACGTGCTCCGACTGGTAAATGACTGTTCGGGTACAGTGACGCTAGTATACTCTTTATCTAATAGCGAGCGCCTTGAGCAAAAGGGTTCGCGCAATGAACAAATCCGCGAAAGGAACCCATGGACTTCGCAGAGCTTTATCATTTCTTTTTTGAGACCATGCCCGGCATTGGGTGTATGGTCTTGGCCTGTTTGATAATTACCACCATCGTTGCTGCTGTGCTGGAACTCAAAACGCGCCGCACATTCAAAGACCGCGGCGAGCGCACCGACGATGTTTGGGACTTCGATGAAGAAGAGGAAGAATAGCCATGACGCAAACCGTTCTTTACAACCGCGCCGCAAACCCCGACTACATCCCGCGCGTTGCCGCCGTGCACGACCTGTGCGGTTACGGCAAGTGCTCGCTGGGCGTTGCCATCCCTGTTGTTTCCGCCGGCGGCTGCGACGTATGCCCCGTTCCCACGGGTCTGTTTTCTTCCCACACGGCATTCCCTGGCTGGTACATGCATGACACCACGGAAATTCTGGCCGATTACCTGGCTGCATGGCAGGGCATTGGCGTGGAGATCGACGCTGTGTACTCCGGCTTTCTGGGCGCACCCGAGCAGGTAGACACCATCCGCAGCCTGTACGAGCGCTACCCCAAGGCACTGCGCGTGGTTGACCCGGTGATGGCCGACCACGGCAAGGTGTACCCCACCTACA
>CAZQWR010000014.1:8668-19571 GCA_964597085.1 uncultured Cryptobacterium sp. | reverse complement strand
GGCCTTTGGGGCGGAACCACCCTGCAGGCGGGCATGGCTTTGTTGCCGGGTACGGTGGCGGCGTTCTTCGTGAACCCCATTGCGGGTTATCTGGTAGACCGTATTGGTGCGCGTCCAGTTATCGTAACGGCCGCTTGCAGCCTTGCCATTGGCGCGGTTTCGATGGCGTTCATCGACGTTTCTACTCCGTTCTGGCTCATCATCGTTATGCAGAGCTTCCGCGCCATTGGCGTTTCGGGGCTTATAGGTCCGCTGAATTCTTGGGGCATGGCCGACTTGCCCAAGGAAATTATGGGCGATGGCTCTTCGTTTGGCACCGCGCTGCGCCAGGCATGTGCGGCAATGGGCACTGCGCTGATGATGTTCTTGGTAACCATGGGTGCCGATGCCGGTGCGCCGATGGTTGGCTACCAGGCCGCTTTTGCCCTTTCGGGCATATTCGGTGTTGCTACGCTGGTAATTGCCGTGCTTCGTGCGCGCTAGGGGCTGCAAGCCCACGCACCCGTTTGGGAATGCGCTTGTTTTCGCTGCGTGGGTTTGGGCTTGCGCGCAACATTGAGCTGCTGCCTTGGCGAACGCAACTGCCCTCCAAGCGTAGTTTAGCTGCGCGGGAGTAGGGCAAGCGCATTGCTGCGTTGCGGCGCTAAACCTGGGGTTGGCTTCGATTGAAACTTTGCTGTTCTGCCGAACCCAGGCGCTTTCCCGGTAAGTTTTTCCGAAAAAGAAAGGCCGCGCTTTTGCACGGCCTTGAGTTCGTTGCCAACCCCAAGCGAGTGGGCAGGGCGCCGAATGTTTTTAAGCGTTGTTCAGAACGGCATCAATGTAGGGCTGGTCGATGTCGGGCAGTGCGCGGAAGGGCATGGTTTCCTGAGCGCTGCGCGTTGCCAAGATGCGCTCCATCCAAATCATGTCGTACCAGCGGCCGAACTTCAGGGCGCAACCCTTGAACGTGCCGGCAAGCCTAAAGCCCAGGCGCGTGTGGAACAGGCGGCTGGCGGCGGGCACGTATTCGTCGGCCGGCTCGCAATGGGCAATGCAGGCTTCCATGTTGAAGACGTTCTGTAAAAGCAGCAGTTTCGCCAGCGCTTCGTACAGGCGACGGCCCAGGCCGCGACTGCGCAGGTCTTTGCGGATGTAGATGGAGCTTTCGGCTGCATGTGAATATGCGGCGCGCGGGCGGAAGGAATTGGCGTAGGCGTAGCCCAAAATGGTGCCTTCCTTTTCGGCCACGATGTAGGGGTAGCGCTCCAGGATGCGCTCGATGCGCCCGGTGAAGTCTTCCAGCGTGGGTGGCTCGATTTCGAAGGTTACTGCCGTTTCCAGCACGTAGGGGGTGTAGATGTTCAGCAACTGCTCGGCGTCTGCCGGAGTGGCCATGCGTATTTTCACTTGAGTATCCATGGCGCCCATTCTACTTCATTTGGCAGCTTGTTTAGTTTCGCATTGGTTTTAATCTGCGCTGGTGCACCGCCCACGCGTCTGTTGTGTTTCGAAGCGCGTAAATGGCCGTTCGCTTTATTGCTGCAGCACTCTACTGTGCTATACTGCGGGCTGCTTTAGTTAAGTAAAGTCCCGCCTGCGGCCACGGCCCCGTGCGGTAACGAATCGAGGTATTCATGAAGAAGCTCATTTCCATTTTGGCGGTTGCCTGCGTGTGCTGCCTTTCCGCCGCCCTGCTTGTTGGCTGCGGCTCAAACTCCAGCTCAAGCTCTAGCTCTAGCTCCGACGGCAATCCCTCCGGCAACAAGCTGGTGGTAGGCTTCGACAACAGCTATCCGCCCTACGGCTTCGTTGATTCCAACAACGAGTACACCGGCTTCGACATCGACCTTGCCAAGGAAGTTGCCTCCCGCAACGGTTGGGACATCGACCTTCAGGCTATCGATTGGGATGCAAAGGACGCGCTGCTCAACCAGGGCACCATCAACTGCATCTGGAACGGCTTCACTCGCGAAGGCCGCGAAGACAACTACACTTTCTCCGATTCCTACATGCTCAACGAGCAGGTAATCGTGGTTAAGAAGGGCTCCGGCATCAACAGCCTTTCCGACCTGGCCGGCAAAACCGTGGTAACCCAGGCCGACTCCGCCGCGCTGGAGGTTTTGGAGGGCGACCAGAAGAGCCTGGCCGACACCTTCAAGAGCCTGCAAACCATCAGCGACTACAACAATGCCTTCATGCAGCTTGAGTCTGGCATGGTAGATGCCGTTGCCTGCGACCTTTCCATTGCTCAGTATCAGATTGCCGCCAAGCCCGATGCCTACACTCAGCTCGATCCGCTGAGCAGCGAGCATTACGCCGTTGGCTTCAAGAAGGGCGACGACGCTCTGGCTGCCAAGGTATCCAGCACGCTGAAGGATATGTACAACGACGGCACGGTTGCCAAGCTCATTGAAAAGTACGCAAGCTACGGCATGAGCGCCGACAACTGGGTGCTTAAGTAAGAATTTGCTTGCCGCGCTCGGCGGCTTGGTGCCCGTGGGCGCTGGCGGCTGCCGCAATGCGGCTTTGAACTGGGCGGAGGGAACACCTCCGCCCTTTGTTGCGTTCTAGCGCGCAAGCGCTGGGGCTATGCAAAAGGAGGAATATATGGAACTCGCCACAATGCTCAATGCCCTTGTAGGGGGCCTGGGCCTTTCCGCTTGGATTTTCGTGGTTACGCTTATCGGCTCACTGCCGCTGGGCATCGTGGTGGCGCTTGCCCGCATGAGCAAGTTCAAGCCGCTTTCGCTTTTGGCCCAGTTCTACATTTCCGTTCTGCGCGGCACCCCGCTTATGCTTCAGCTTATGGCGTTCATGTTCGGACCGTACTACCTGTTTGGCATGAACATGGGTACCGACTGGAAGTATGCCGCCTGTGCCATCGGCTTCATCCTGAACTACTCTGCTTACTTCGCAGAAATCTACCGTTCGGGCATTCAGAGCATTCCGAAGGGCCAGTACGAAGCGGCGCTTGTGCTGGGCTACACGCGTTCCCAAACGTTCTTCAAAATTGTGTTGCCGCAGGTTATCAAGCGAATCCTGCCGGCAATGGGCAATGAAATCATCACCTTGGTGAAGGACACCTCGCTGGCATTCGTGCTTGGCATGGCCGAAATGTTCTCGGTTGCCAAGTCTATTTCCGCTTCGGAGGTTTCCATGGTGCCCTACGCACTGGCAGCGCTCATCTACTGGGGCTTCTGCCTGCTTATCGAGTTCATCTTGGGACGCGCTGAAAAGAAGCTTTCCTACTACCACGACTAGCCCGCGGGCATACTGAAAAGAGGTACCTCATGGCAGAAAAGCCGGTTGTTAACCTGCAACACGCCCGCAAGGCGTTTGGCAGCAATGAAGTTCTGAAAGACATCTCGCTCACGGTTGAGCAGGGCGATGTTCTTTCTATCATCGGCCCTTCGGGCGGCGGCAAGTCAACGCTCTTGCGTTGCATGACGCTGCTGGAAACGCTGGATTCCGGTTCGCTTTCCTATGGCGACTTGGATGTTGCCGTAGACAATGGCGGCAAGGCCGTTTATGGCGGCAAGGATGTGCTGGCTCAGGCGAAGAAGCGCTACGGCCTGGTATTCCAGAACTTCAACCTGTTCCCGCACTTCACCGTGCTGCAGAACGTCACGGATGCGCTCATTAGCGTACAGAAGCGCCCGAAGGAAGAAGCCCTGGCAAAGGGTCGTGAGCTTCTGGAGAAGATGGGCTTGGCCGAAAAGGAAGACATGGTTCCGTGCGACCTTTCCGGTGGTCAGCAGCAGCGCGTTGCCATTGCGCGCGCCCTGGCCTTGGACCCCGATGTGCTGTTCTTCGACGAGCCTACTTCTGCTCTCGACCCCGAGCTTACCCAGGAAGTTCTACGCGTTATCCGCGAGCTGGCCGAAGAGCATATGACCATGGTTATTGTTACGCACGAAATGGCGTTCGCGCGCGATGTTGCCGACCGCGTTGCCTTCATGGATGGCGGCGTAATTGTTGAGGAAGGCCCAGCCAGCCAAGTTATCAACAACCCCCAGCACAACCGTACTAAGGCATTCCTGAATCGTTTCCAGTCCGGTAACGCCGACTAGCAACGCAGGCCCCATTGAGTCAGCGGGCCATCCCGCCTATCGCTTAGCACCAAGAATATCCGCAGACGCAAAAAGGCCGCTCGAACGAGCGGCCTTTGCTTTCATTGCCGTAAAAGACGAGACCCAGCCCAGTGCCCCAGATTCGTGGGTTCATGAAGGCGCCGCGTACTTTGTACGCAAGTCTTCATGAGCGCAGAGATGGGGTGCTCGGCTGGGCCCCAGTTTTATTCCTCGGTTGCCTTCAGCAGGCCATAACCGCCGTTGCTGCGGCGATACAGGATGTTGACAGCGTTGGTGTCGCGGTCGATGTAGGCGAAGAAGTCGTGACCCAGAAGATCGATCTGGATGAGCGCTTCCTCTTCGGTGAGGGGCTCAAGGACCAGTTCCTTCACACGTACTACCTCGTCGTCCTTGGAAAGCTCTTCCATCAAGCCGTCCAGGTCGAGCTCGCCACCGCCTTGTTTGGCAGGAGCGCTTGCGATCTTCTTGTCAATTACGCGGGTCTTGAACTTGCGCAGCTGGCGAAGTACCTTGGCGGCAGCAACGTCGATTGCTGCGTACATGGACTCTTCGTTTTCCTCAACGCGGATAACATGGCCGCGTGCGCGCATGGTTACCTCGCACTTGCACGGGGTGGGGTTGGCGGGGTTCTTTTCAACCTGCAGCACTACCTCGGCGTTAAGCGGGTCGATGTCCATGACCTTCATGGAGTTGCCGATTTTTTCTTCGGCGTAGGAGCGCAGGGAATCCGAAACGGGCATCCTGCGGCCAGCGATGGTGATTTCCATGATTTCACCTCTCATATTGGGACGAACTGTGCGGTTGCGCGAGTGACGCTGGGAAACCGAAGCGCTCCAAGAGAGATGGCGTTAGAAGTGAAGCCCTGCATGAGGCGGAGCCCTAACGCCTTCGGTGTGAAACGGTTTCGCTAATCCCCTCGTCAACCGTTTTCTTGTTATTAAGCATAACGCACTTTGGCATGGTTTATTCAATAAAAATGAACTTGTTCTAAAACGATGTACTGCGCTTTCGAACCACGGTGCCGGGTGGTGCCGTGAGTTGCTGGCTCGGGGAGCTGCGCACGACATTTATATGGCGCATTGTGCAGGGGATATGAAGTGGTGTAAGGATAGATTTATTGCGTTTACCAGGCGTTATGAAGTATCCCTTCACATATTTTTGCCTTGTATAATCGCCCTTTGCTACCATTGCGAGTACTTAGCCTTTGCGTAAACGGCACCTATTTTGTAAACAACGCAAGGCAACGAAAGCGCTAGGAGGCACTTTCTATGACTGAAAACGCACAGATCTCCAAGCCCAAGGCAGCGCTCAGCGCGGTTTTTGCAACCGTTCTGGCTGTTGGCCTGGCAATTCCTGCAGCAAGCGCATTCGCCGACCCTGCATCCGACAAGCAGGCCGAAGCAGACGCTGCTCTTCAGAAACTTAACCAGTATCAGTCCGAGCTCGATACCGCTACGGCAAACTACGAAACCGCTCATCAGGAGCAGCTCGATGCCGAGGCAAAGGTAGAGGAAGCTCAGACGCAGATTGAAGAAAAGTCTGCTCAGATTGAAAAGGACCAGCAGCGTTTGAGCGAGCGTGCTCGCAGCATGTATCGTTCCGGCGATACCAGCTTCCTTGACGTAATCCTGGGCGCTTCTTCTTTCGAGCAGTTCGCTACCACTTGGAACATGCTTGAAACCCTGAACAGCAACGATGCCGACTTGGTTTCTGAAACCAAGACCGCCCGCGCAGAGCTTCAGGCTGCAAAGCAGGAAGCTCAGGAGCAGGCTCAGGTAGCATCCGATAAGGCTGAAGAGGCCAAGCAGGTTGCGGAATCCGCCGAGGCCACCGCAGCTCAAATGCAGTCCACCTACGATAATCTTTCCGCTGAAGCTGCCGAACTGGTAGCTCAGCAGCAGGCAGCGCAGCAGGCCGCAGAGCAGACTGCAGCAGCCGCTGCCGAAACCGGCGGCACTGCTGGCAACACCGCAGCAGCAGCCACCAACGATGATGACGATGATTCTTATAGCTCTGGCTCCAGCAGCTCTTCTAGCTCCAGCTCTAGCTCGAGCGTGAACAACAGCAAGACCCAGTCTGTTAGCGGCAATTCCGTCGTAGATCGCGCTTACTCTCAACTGGGCAAGCCGTACGCCTGGGGCGCTGTTGGCCCGAATAGCTTCGACTGCTCTGGTTTCGTAAGCTATTGCCTTACCGGTAGCTACAGTCGCTTGGGTACCACATATACCTTCATGGGTTGGACGCGCGTAACCAATCCGCAGCCTGGCGATGTTGTTACCAACGATCACCATTGCGGTATCTACATCGGTGGCGGTCAGATGATCCATGCTCCGCAGACTGGCGATGTTGTTAAGATCAGCTCTGTTCCTAGCAGCATGATCTACGTTCGCTACTAGCAGCTAATGCAGCACCAAGGGCCCGCTTCGGCGGGCCTTTTGTTTTATGGACGCACCGTTGCGCACTCAGCGGGGTGGGCGGCTCGGCTCCTGCTGGTGCTTCCAATTCTCCAACAGGTGAAACGCTACTGAAGTAGCGTAGGGGTGATTTTGTGTCGGACGTTGTAGCCAGGTGCAACGCGCTGGTATGCTAACAACACCTATCGCTTAAACGTACTATCAAAATGCAACCACCAGGGGGAACCTAACGATGGGCATTTCTTTCGCACAGCACAAGCGTGCATTCGCATCCGCAGGCATGGCCGCGCTTTTAGCGGCAACTCTTCTCGTGCCCGCATCTTCTGCCATGGCCGACCCTACGGCCGCTGAAAAGCAAGCCGAAGCCGAGGCAAAGCTTACTGAGCTCAACAATATGCAGGAACAGTTGGACCAGGCTTCCAACGACTACTACCAGGCCGTTGAAGAGCAGCAGAACGCCGAAAAGCGCGTTGCCAAGGCTCAGGAAAAGGTAGAGGCAAAAACCAAGGAAATTGCTGGTTACCAGGAAAAACTGGGCAACCGCGCACGCAGCATGTACCGCTCCGGCGATACCAACTTCATCGACGTTATCTTGGGCGCTTCTTCGTTTGAGGAATTTGCAACCACCTGGAACACGCTTGAAAAGCTCAACGACAACGATGCTGCCTTGGTCGCGCAAACCAAGTCTGCTCGCGAAGAGCTTGAAGCTGCCGAACAGGAAGCTGAAGAGCAGGCTGAAATTGCTGCTCAGAAGTCCGAGCAGGCCAAGCAGGTAAAGGAGCAGGCGGAAGCCACCACGGCAGAATTGCAAACCGCCTACGACACGCTTTCTGCCGAAGCCCAGGAGCTTCTGCGCCAGGAAGAGGAAGCTGCCGAGCAGGCACGCCAGGCTGCCGCTGCGGCCGCAGCTGCTGCATCTTCCTATAGCGGCTCCGGCAAGGTGAACAACAATGCCGTGCAATCCGTTACCGGCAACACCATCGTAGACCGAGCCTATGCTCAGCTGGGCAAGCCCTATGTTTGGGGCGCCGCCGGCCCGAACAGCTTCGACTGCTCCGGCCTGGTTGGCTACTGCATCACCGGCGTTATGGGCAATCATTGGTGCACTACCTACACCATGGCAAACTGGACGGTGGTAACCGATCCGCAGCCGGGCGATTTTTGCCTGAACAGCCACCACACTGGCGTGTACATTGGCAACGGCCAGATGATTCACGCCCCGCACACTGGCGACGTGGTTAAAATCAGCGCCGTGCACAGTGGCATGTGGTACGTCAGGTATACGGGCTAGGGGAGCAGTCGGGTCTTCCATTTAGTTATGGAAGGTCTTGGCGCTTTGTTTGCTTTTGATTGAAGTGTGGTACTATAGCACCCGCTAAATCACAACACGGGATGTGGCTCAGCTTGGTAGAGCGCTGCGTTCGGGACGCAGAGGTCGCAGGTTCGAATCCTGTCATCCCGACCATTGCAACCGTTGAGGGGTATCCTGCAAAGGGTACCGCTCTTTTTTGTTAGAGTGCTTTTGGTACTCATACAGTGCAGGCTGGCGCTTCAGGCGCCGCCTTTGAACACGGAGGTGTTTCATGAAGATCGGACCTTTTGGCCCTCTAGAAATCGCCATTATCCTCATTGTTATCCTCGTTCTGTTTGGGCCCAAGAACCTTCCCAAGCTCGGTACTGCCATCGGTAAAACCGTGAAGAATCTTCGCGAAGGTTTGAGCGGCGGCAAGAAGAAGAAAGTTGACGAGGCTCCTGAAGCCGAGGCTGCTTCCGCCAAGCAGGACGAGATCGAGGTTGAGGTTATCGATAAGCCCGCTCCGGCTGCTGCAGAACCTGAGCCTGTTGCAAAGCCCGAGCCGGCTGCAGAAGCTCAGGCTACCGAGGCTTCGAACTTGAAGGCAAAGCCTGCTCCCAAGAGCGAGGTAGAGGAAGCCTAACGGCCAAACGGCTTCAAAATATGGTTACGCAAAGGGCACGCTTCGGCGCGCCCTTTTGCAGGTATAAGGAAAGGATTTGGCCGTGCTGCGGCCGAGGGGTGTAAAACCATGGACAACAATTACGTACTTACGCAAGAAGGCAAGGAAAAGCTCGAAGAGGAACTTCACTTCCTGGAAACCGAAAAGCGTGCCGAGATTGGCGATCGTATCCGTGTAGCCCGCGAGTTCGGCGATATTTCCGAGAACTCCGAGTACGACGACGCCAAGAACGAGCAGAGCGCAAACGAGGCTCGCATTGCCGAGATCACCCGCATTTTGGGCGAGGCAACCGTTGTTGAGGCCCCCAAGAAGTCGGGCGTTGTGAACATCGGCAGCACCGTAACCGTTGAAATGGGCGGCAAGGAGCGCGTGTTCACTATCGTTGGCGGTGCAGAGGCCGATTCCTCCCAGGGCAAGATTTCCAACGAAAGCCCCGTTGGTGCAGCTCTGCTTGGTCACAAGAAGGGCGAAGAGGTTGTAGCTCAGGGCCCCACCGGTCGCGAGATCAAGGCCACCATTCTTAAGATCGAGCACTAGGGTTTTGCCGTTTTGGCGAAGCGGCGGAGCGGGCTGCCGCTGCGGACGCGTCCAGCACGCCAGCTTTGCGCAGATGAAAAGCCCACGTACGTAGTACGCTAATTCTGCTCGGCTTTGCCGCGCAGAATGCTCCCGCGCGGTCGCGTAGACGGTTTCCAAACATGCCACTGGCATGTTTGCCCACACGAATCTGACGCACTGGATGCGCCCTCGCTGGCTTACTACGCCGACCTGGGACTTATCTACTGCCGCGTGAAACCGATTCGGGCAATCCCCTGCGGTCCAGATTCTCAATTTGCTTATTTGCCACTAAACAGACTTTTAAGGAAACATAATGGCTGAAGAAACTACTGATACGGTTATCGAAGACGACCCTATTGAGGTTCGCCGCGCTAAGCGCGAGGCGCTTATTGCTGCTGGCAAGAATCCGTATGGCCACGCCTTCAACTACACCCATCACATTGCCGAGCTGGACGAAAAGTACGCTGAGCTTGAAGACGGCGCCAACACCGAAGACCGTGTAGCGGTTGCTGGCCGTGTTATGGCAAAGCGCGCCCAGGGCAAGATCATCTTCTTCGAGCTGATGGATTCCACGGGTCGCATTCAGCTGTTCTGCCGCATCAATGCTTTGGGCGAAGAAGCCTTCGCTGAAATGAAGGACCTGGATCTGGGCGATTGGATTGGCGTAAATGGCCTTATGATGCGTACTCGCCGTGGCCAGCTTTCCGTTGCGGTAGATTCGTTCGAGCTTCTTTCCAAGAGCTTGCGCCCGCTGCCCGAAAAGTTCCACGGCCTTTCCGATAAGGAAATTCGTTACCGTCAGCGCTACGTTGACCTCATTGTGAACGAAGACGTGTACACCACCTTCGTTAAGCGCTCCAAGATCCTTTCTGCGTTCCGCCGCTATATGGAAGCCGACGGCTACTACGAGGTGGAAACGCCCATTCTGCAAACCATTCAGGGCGGTGCCACGGCTAAGCCCTTCATCACGCACTTCAATGCGCTTGACCAGGAAAACTACCTGCGCATCGCGACCGAGCTGCACCTGAAGCGCCTGCTGGTTGGCGGCTTCGAGCGCGTGTTCGAGATCGGTCGCATCTTCCGCAATGAAGGCATGGACCCCACGCACAACCCCGAGTTTACTTCCATGGAAGCCTATTGCGCTTTCAACGACCTGCAGGGCATGAAGGCTCTGGCTCAGGGCGTTATCAAGGCTGCCAATGCTGCCGTTAACGATACCGAGCAGCTTGAGTATCAGGGTATGACCATCGACCTTTCGGGCGAATGGCCTTCCGTTCCCATGACCAAGGTTGTTTCCGATGCGTTGGGCGAAGAAGTTACGCTGGATACCCCAGTGGAGCACTTGGCCGAGTTGGCAAAGAAGAACGACATCGAGGTAAAGCCCGAGTGGACTGCCGGCAAGCTTATTGCCGAGCTGTACGATGAAATCGGTGAGCCCACTATCGTGAACCCCACCTTTGTTGTTGATTACCCGGTTGAGGTAAGCCCGCTTGCCAAGCGTTTTGAGGACGAGCCGCGCCTTACCGACCGCTTTGAGCTGGTTATTGCCGGCCACGAGTACGCCAATGCTTTTAGCGAATTGAACGACCCGGTTGATCAGGCTGAGCGCTTCCAGAAGCAGATGGAGGAAAAGGCTTCGGGCGATGATGAGGCTATGGAATACGACACCGATTACGTGCGCGCGCTGGAATACGGCATGCCCCCGGCTGGCGGCATCGGCATCGGCATCGACCGCGTGGTGATGCTGCTGACGAATCAGCCGAGCATTAGGGATGTGCTGCTGTTCCCCCACATGAGGCCAGAAGCTAAATAGTTGCTGTGACTTTCTTTGCGCTGCGAGTTTCTAGCGGGAACAGCAGCACTCCGGCTCGCGCCGGGGAAA
>CAZQWR010000014.1:0-8568 GCA_964597085.1 uncultured Cryptobacterium sp. | reverse complement strand
TTTGCGCTGCGAGTTTCTAGCGGGAACAGCAGCACTCCGGCTCGCGCCGGGGAAAACAGTGGCACCTGCGCTCTGCTTCGCAGTGCTCGGTGTCGAACAGCCCACTGGGCTGTTCGATCCCTCATATGAGGCCAGAAGCTAAATAGTTGCTGCGACTTTCTTTGTGCTGCGAGTTTCTAGCGGGAACAGCAGCACTCCGGCTCGCGCCGGGGAAATCAGTGTCCGCTGCGCTCCGCCTTCGCGGTGCTCGCGGTTCGACAGTCCACTGGACTGTCGAATCCCCCACATGAGGCCAGAAGCTAAATAGATTAAAACGCCCTGATTTTTCAGGGCGTTTTTGTATTCTGGCTACAGTTGCGTTACGCGTTAGCAGTCGTTTGTTTTGAGTGCTAGCATGAACCGAAGTAAAAAATTTCAACTTGCCGAGAGAAACGAGGCTTGCATGTCCTTCGACAAGTTCACCGACAAGGCCAGGAAAGTTCTGGTTATGGCCCAGGAAGAGGCGCGTGCACTGCATCAGCCTTACGTGGGCACCGAACACGTGCTTCTGGCTCTAACCAAAGAAGACGGCTTGGCTGGCCAGGCCCTAAAGCAATTGGGCGTTGAATACGATGCCGCTCTTGAAGCGGTGCGCCGCGCCGTAACCGTTGACCCGAGCACCGATGTTTCTGGCCACTTGAGCTTTACCCCGCGCGTGAAGCGCGTGCTGGAAAATGCCCTGCGCGAATCTATGCAGATGGGCAAAAGCTACATTTCCACGGAACACTTGCTGCTGGGCATTGTGCGCGAAAACGAGGGCACGGCAATTGACGTGCTGAAGGGCATGGGCGTAGAGGGCGATGCCGTGCGAGCCGCCTTGAACGATGCCGTGGGTCAAACCGCAGTGTTTGCAGGCGTGAACTTCGACCCCAATAGTTCTTCGGACAGCATGCTCAAGGAGTTCGGCACCGACCTTACCAAGAAGGCCAGCGACGGCAAGCTCGACCCGGTTATTGGCCGTGCGGGCGAAATCGAACGCGTGATGCAGATTCTTTCGCGCCGCCAGAAGAACAATCCGCTGCTCATCGGTGAGCCTGGCGTGGGCAAAACCGCCATTGCCGAAGGCTTGGCCCAGCTCATCGTGGCCAACCAGGTTCCCGACCTGCTGCGCAACATCCGCATTGTTACGCTGGATGTTTCTGCGCTGGTTGCGGGCTCAAAGTACCGCGGTGAATTCGAAGAGCGCCTGAAGAAGTGCATTAAGGAAGTTGAGCAGGCGGGCGACATCATCCTGTTCATCGATGAGCTGCATACGCTCATTGGCGCAGGTGCCGCTGAAGGCTCCATTGATGCTGCGGCAATCCTGAAGCCGCCGCTGAGCCGCGGTGAAATCCAGATCATTGGCGCCACCACGCTTGATGAGTACCGCAAGCATCTGGAAAAGGACAGCGCTTTCGAGCGTCGCTTCCAAACCGTGTTGGTAAAGGAGCCCAGTGAAGAGCAGGCTGTGCGCATTCTGGAAGGTTTGCGCGACCGCTACGAGCAGCATCATCATGTGCACTTTACCGATGATGCCATCCAGGCTGCGGTAAGTCTTTCCGACCGCTACATCCAAGACCGCTTCCTGCCCGACAAGGCCATCGATGTTCTGGATGAGGCAGGCGCTCGCATGCGCATCCGCAATATGGTGCTGCCTGAGGAAATCCAGTCAATCGACGATGAGCTTCGCCGCGTGCGCAGTCAGAAAGATTCGGCAATTTCCGCCCAGGACTTCAAGAAGGCCGACACCCTGCACGAGCAGGAGGTGGAGCTTGAAGAAAAGCGCAAGCAGGCCGAAAAGGACTGGCAGGAGAAAACCAACAAGGTGGTAAACGAGGTTGCCGTAGCAGATGTGGCCGACGTGGTTTCCATGACCACCGGCGTGCCCGTTTCCAACCTCACCGAGGCCGAAACCGAAAAGCTCCTGCGTATGGAACAGGTGCTGCACGAGCGCGTTATTGGCCAGGACGAAGCGGTAACCGCGCTTTCCAAGGCCATTCGCCGTTCGCGTTCTGGCTTGAAAGATCCAAAGCGCCCCAGCGGCTCGTTCATCTTCCTGGGTCCTTCGGGCGTGGGCAAAACCGAGCTTTCCAAGACTTTGGCCGAGTTCCTGTTCAATTCCGAAGATGCGCTCATCAGCTTCGATATGTCTGAGTACATGGAAAAGCACAGTGTGAGCCGCCTGGTTGGCTCGCCTCCGGGCTATGTTGGCTACGACGAGGGCGGCCAGCTTACTACAGCAGTGCGCCAGCGCCCGTATTCGGTGGTGCTGTTCGACGAGATTGAAAAGGCGCATCCCGATGTGTTCAACATCCTGCTGCAGATTTTGGAGGAAGGCCGCCTTACCGACTCGCAGGGCCGTGTGGTGGACTTCCGCAACACCGTCATCATCATGACTTCCAACGTCGGTGCGCGTGAGATTACCGAAACCACGCCGCTGGGCTTCACCAGCAGCGCAAACGGCGGCATGGACGACAAGGAAATGAAGCAGCGCGTAATGGCCGAGGTGAAGAAACTCTTCCGCCCCGAGTTCCTGAACCGTATCGACGAGATCATCGTGTTCAAGTCGCTTACGGAAGAGGAGATCGTGAAGATCGTCGACCTCATGGTGGCCGATTTGCGCGAGCGCCTTATCGAGCAGAACATGACCATCAACCTTTCCCCCGAGGCAAGCCGTTTCGTGGCGAAGGAAGGCACCGATCTTTCTTTCGGCGCACGTCCGCTGCGCCGCGCCATCCAGCGCCTTATCGAGGATCCGCTCTCCGAGCAGTTGCTTGAGGGCAAGTGGACCAGCGGATCGGTTATCGAAGTTGATGTTGAAGGCGATCATCTTACGTTCGAGCCGGGCGAGGGCGCTATTCCCGCACCGCGCAAGCGTGATACCATAGCAGCTGAGGCTGAACTGCTTCTTGCCGGTTACGACTTGGGCCACGCGGGGCTTTCTTCGCGCGGCGGTTCTTCGGCAGGCGGCCAGGCAGCCGACTGAGCTTAAGGTGCGCCAAGCCCGCAGCTCGGGAATGCTGCACTTGGCGTACAGGAGCCTCCAATGAGCGAAAATACCATCGACCCTATTTATTCCCCCACCGTGCTGGAAAGCGCAATGGCAATGTTCGATGACATAACTTACGACGCCCTGAAGACGGAGCCCCGTCTTGAGGGCGTTGTTGCAAAGAGCCCCAAAACCGCAGCCATCATCTTGGCGGGCGGCAGCGGCGAGCGCTTTGGCCGCGAAGGCGGCAAGCAGCTGGTGGAAATTCTGGGCAAGCCTATCCTTACCCGTTCGGTGGAAGTGTTTGATTCTGTGCCCGATGTGGGCCTTATCGTTATCGTGTGCCCCGAAGAGCGCACCAGCGAATACCTGGCAAAGGCAATCGACCCGTTTTCGTTCGTAACACCCATTGTTATGGCGCCTGCTGGCTCCATTCGCCAGGAATCGGCGTTTTCGGGCCTTGAGCTGGTGCCGGAAGAATTCGAGTTCGTAATGCTGCACGATGGCGCACGCCCCTTGGTAACCAAGGAGCTTATCGAGCACACCATCAGCACCATCAAGGGCAACTTCGATGCCGACGGCGCGCTGGTGGGCCATCCTTCCATCGATACGCTGAAGGTGGTTGAAAACGGCGTTGTGGTTGGTACCCCCGACCGATCCGTGTTCTGGAACGCCCAAACCCCGCAGATCTTCCGTGCCGGCATTTACCGCCGCGCGCATGCAAGTGCGCTTTCCGATGGCTTTGTTGGCACCGACGACTCTTCGCTTATTGAGCGTCTGGGCGGCCGTGTGCTTATGGTTGAGGGCAAGCGCGACAACATCAAGCTCACTGTGCCCGAAGACTACCTGCTTATTTCTGCGGCAGTTCATGCTGCTTATGAAGACAGCCTGAAGAAGAAGGGGGAGTAGCGTGAGCCAGGAAACTGCAGCGCTGCCCGCCATGCGCATTGGCCTGGGCTACGACGTGCATGCCTTTGCCCCTGAGCGCAAGCTTATTTTGGGCGGTGTGGATATTCCGCACACCCAGGGTTTGCTGGGCCATTCCGATGCCGATGTGCTGGCTCATGCCGTGGCCGATGCCCTTCTGGGCGCTATTCGCGGCGGTGATATTGGCAAGTTGTTCCCCGATACCGACCCTGCCTACAAGGGCGCCGATTCTCTGAAGCTTCTGGCCGCCGTTGCCAACCTGGTGCGTGAAAAGGGCTTCCAGATTGTGGATATCGACTGCGTTATTGCAGCTCAAGCGCCCAAGCTTTCGCCTTACCGTGACCAGATGCGCGAAAACCTGGCTGCCGCCTGCGGCATTTCGCCTGAAAACCTGGGCGTGAAGGCCACCACCACCGAGCACTTGGGTTTCGAAGGCCGCGAAGAGGGTATTTCCGCCCAGGCTGTGGCGCTGGTTTGCCGCTGTAATTAGGGCGCAAGCCCCGCCTTCACTTTCTGCCAATTTGCGCGCCCAGCCCGGCGCGTTCCCATTTCAAGGAGAACCTATGCTGAAGATCTACGACACCATGGCCCGCGAAAAGCGCCCCTTCATCCCGGTGAACGAGGGCAAGGTGAACATGTATGTGTGCGGCCCTACGGTATACAACTACATCCACATCGGCAACGCCCGCACCTTCATTTCGTTCGATACCATTCGCCGCTACCTTATTTGGCGCGGCTACGAGGTGAAGTTCGTGCAGAACGTCACCGATGTTGACGACAAGATCATCAAGAAGGCCAACGAAGAAGGTCGTAGCGCTGCCGAGGTTGCCGCCGAGTACGCTCAGGCGTTTATCGACGACATGAAAGCCGCTGGCGTTATGGAGCCTGACGTGCGCCCGCGTGCAACCGAGGAAATTGGCGAGATGATTGCCCTGGTTGAAAAGCTCATCGAAGAAGGCCACGCTTACGCCGTTGAGGGTGACGTGTACTTCGCTGTGCGCAGCTATGAAAAGTACGGCCAGCTTTCCAACCGCAATGTAGATGAAATGGAAACGGGCCATCGCGAGCTGCGCGCCGATGGCCAGGGCCTGGAAGACCGCAAGCGCGACCCGCTTGACTTCGCCCTGTGGAAGGCCGCCAAGCCTGGTGAGCCTTCTTGGGAAAGCCCCTGGGGTCAGGGCCGTCCCGGTTGGCACATTGAGTGCTCTGCCATGTCGGAAAAGTACCTTGGTTTGCCGTTCGATATTCATGGCGGCGGTGTCGACCTGGCCTTCCCGCATCACGAAAACGAACGCGCACAGTCGGAGGCGGCATGCGGCTGCACTTTTGCCAACTACTGGATTCATGGCGGTATGTTGCAAATCAACCACGAAAAGATGTCCAAGTCGTTGGGCAACTTCCTGCTTCTGCGCGACATTCTTGAAACCACCGACCCGCGCACGCTGCGCATGCTTATGCTGCAAACGCACTACCGTAGCCCGCTCGACTTTTCCGATGAGCGCTTGGGCGAAGCGGAAACCGCATTGGGCCGCCTGGCAAACTTCGTGAAGAATACCGAGTGGCTGTGCCAGAACGCCGCCGAGGACACGGTTGATTTTGATGCCGCTGCCTACAAGGCTGCTATGGATGCCATGTGCGATGGGTTCATTGATGCAATGGACGATGACTTCAACACTGCTGGTGCCTTGGGCGCCGTGTTCGGCTTTGTTTCTGAGGCCAACACCATGCTCAACAACGGCACGGTTGGCCAGGACGTTGCCGAGCAGGTACGCACCGGTGCCGCCATGGTTTCCGACTTGTTGGGCGTTTTGGGTGTTGCTTTGGAGGCCGCCCAAGGTGGCAACGGCGAAGAAGATGCCGCAGTTATTGAACTTGCTGCCGAACTGGCAGGCTTCACGGGCGATACCACCGAGGCTGCCATTGAGCATCTGCTTGCCCGCCGTGCCGAGGCTCGCAAGGAAAAGAACTTCGCATTGGCCGACGCCGTGCGCGACCGCTTGGGCCAGATCGGCTATGTGGTGGAAGACACCCCGCAAGGCGCACGCGTAAGCCGCTCCTAGCGCAATTTCAAAAGCAAAATACCTCGGGTGTGAAATTGGCACCTGGGATTATGTTGAAACGGGGGCATAAGCCCCCGTTTGCGTAAGAATTGGTGACTAATTCAAATATTCGGCGTAAGGTACATATTTGTTAAGTTGACCGAAAGTGAACATGTTCAAAACGTGTTCATTTTTAGGAAGCTTAAAAATGAAACGTTGTTAGAAACAAAATTTAGATACTGTGGGTCTGCTACGGTAAACCCAGGGAAGGGAAGAGCGATGCATCGCCGCAATCAGTACGTTTCTGTTCATGAGACTCGCGCCCAGGTAACGCGCGAAAAGCTCCTTAAAGCCGCTATCAAGCTCGTCAATCGTGACGGCATGAAGCAGCTCACGGTGCGCAACATTTGTGACGAGGCAGGCCTTTCCACGGGCAGTTTTTACAACCTGTTCAGCGGCAAGGAAGATCTTATTTCCTATTACCTGAAGTATGCATTTACCCCGTATCGCGAAAAGGCGGTCGAAGATGCCGAGGGCTTCAACCCCATCGAGCGCATCTTGGTAATCTACCGCGCTTACGTGAAGTACTGCGAGGACATGGGCATCGAGTTCGTTTCTGGCCTGTATGCTTCCAACCACAACCCGTTCTTTGATTTCATTCATCGTGATGCCAAGGAAGACTTCATCATTGCTTCTGTTCGCCAGTACCTGCAAGACGGCATTGATGAAGGCCTGGTTCGCGCCGATATCGACCTTGATGAAGCGCTGCTGCGTATTGCCGCTGCTTCTACCGGCATGCTGTTCTACTGGTGCGTGTTCGAGGGCAACATCGACCTGGAATACGAACTGGACGCCGCAATTGAAACCTACCTGCGCTCCATCGCAACCGACCCGGATATGAAGCTCGCCATCGAGCCCATTGAAAAAACGGGTAATTTCATCGAAGAATAGTTGGGGGTTCCGCCGTTCTTGCGAAGCGGCGGAACGCTCATATGAGACGCGATGACGCTGCGGGGCGCCCTGGCACTCCGGCTTCGCGCGGATGAAAAAGCTCACGTACGAAGTACGCTACGCTTTTCCCTTCACGTGAATCTGGGGCACCAGGGCGCCTCTCGCTGTTTTACTTCGCCAACCTGGAAGATTCTTTTCAACCTAGGGTGGGCTCTTACCTTTTGGGCAATTCGCCCCTCCGTCGTTGTGCTTGTTTCGCCAAGGTATGCAATTCGTGGCGTTAACCTGTGTGAATCTTTGCCTTTTGGCTTCCCAGTTGGCTAGCCAATTCGACTTATACCTATGGGCTGAGCTGGGTTTTCGAATGGGTTATATCTATTCTTAATAAGGCTGGCATGGTATGCTTTTTATATAACTTAGCAGGCGCTGCACGTAGGGGTTGCAGGGGCAAAGCTTGCTATAACTTCTTCAGGAGGGGTAATCATGGTATTCGAAAACGTTGTCGTTGCTTACGATGGTTCTGATCAGGCACTTGCTGCAGTTAACAAGGCTGCTGAAATCGTTAAGGATTCCGAAGGTGCAAAGCTTCATGTGGTATTCGTAACCACCCATCCCAATGCTCAGCTTCCCGCTAACTTCAACAGCGCTTCCTTCGACCCGCAGCAGTATCTGCTTTCCGTAGAGGACATCATGGCCCTTTACAACAAGACCATCAGCGAAGAAACCGAAAAGGTTCAGGAGGGCGTTGGTTCTGCCATCGCTTCTTTGGGCGATGCTGCACAGATCGAGGTTATCCCGGGCTACACTCCTGCAGCCGACATCCTTTCCTACGCTGAAAAGGTAAGCGCCGATCTCATTGTTATGGGCTCTCGTGGCCTTGGCGCTATTCGCGGCGTTCTGGGTTCTGTTTCCTACGCTGTTCTGCGTGAAAGCCCCATGCCTGTTCTGGTTATCAAATAACCAGCGTTAATCAACGGATTGAACTAGAGGCCCGCTCGTTTGAGCGGGCCTCTTTTTAGAGTTCTTCGATTGCTTGCTTGGCCACTTCGAAAAGCAGGTCCAGATGGTCTTCGCGGTGGTTTAGGGCAGGAATGTAGGTGATTTCGGCTTCACGGCCGTGCTGTTTGCACAGGGTGCGGAAGTATTCGCAGGTTACATCCTTGATGTCGTAGAGCGATTCCAAGCAGTCGGCGGCAAAGCCCGGGGTTAGAATGCCTACGCGCGTTACGCCTTCTTCGGCCCATTCGGAAAGCTTGGCGCGTGGGTGCGGCGTTACCCAAGCGTGTGGGTCTTCGAAGCGCGAATGGAATGCCATGCTCCAGTCGTTTTCGGGGATTCCAAGCAGTTCGGTAACCTTTTGAAGGTCGGACTTGATTTGCTCCACATAGGTATCGCCCGCTTTCACGTCGCTCAGCGGGATGGAGTGGAACGAAAACATCAGCTTGCTGCCAGGTTGGTACTCCCAAGCCTCGCGAATGCTGGCTGCCAGTGCCTCATGGTATAGAGGGTTGTGGTTGTAGCCTTCTATAATCCCAGCTAGCTGAAGGTTTTTATGGTGACGCATGACCTGCTTGATTTTGCCCTTGCAGCTGCCTACGGTGCAGTGGGCGGTTTGCGGAAACAGCGGAAAGGCGATGATTTTCT
>CAZQWR010000013.1:0-19689 GCA_964597085.1 uncultured Cryptobacterium sp. | reverse complement strand
CGCGCGAACCGAGGTGCGAGCGCAGTCCATGGCAACGTTACCGCCGCCAATAACAACTACGTCCTTGCCCGTAAAATCGGGGTACTCGTCGTCGCCAATGTTGCCCAGCAGCTCAACAGCGCTGAAAACGCCTTCGGCATCGGAATTGTCCAGGCGAAGGGTTTTGCCAGCATGAGCACCAATGGCAACATACGTTGCATCGTATTCTTCGTTGATGCGGCGCATAGCAGCCTCATCAACGTAAGTGTTGTACTCAACTTCGATATTGCCCACCGAAAGAATGGCATTGATGTCTTCGTCCAAACGCTGACGCGGGAAGCGATAAGCAGGAATGCCATAGCGCATCATGCCGCCCATGGCACGGTGCATTTCGAAAATAGTTACCTTGTGCCCCATCAGTGCCAGGAAGTAGGCACACGTAAGGCCGGAGGGGCCACCGCCAATCACGGCAATTTTGCGCCCCGTATCGGGCATGCGCTCAGGAACGGGAACCTTATCAGCCGCAGCATTATCTACCGCGAACTTCTTCAGGCCGCGAATGTTAAGCGGAGCATCGATAAGGATGCGGCGGCAGCGCTTTTCGCAAGGATGCTCGCACACAAGCGCACAGGCCGTAGGGAACGGGTTGTCTTTGCGAATCATCTGGATGGCACCCGAATAGTCGCCTTCGCCCACCATGGCAATGTAGGCGGGCACGTTAACGTGAGCAGGGCACATGGTTTCGCAGGGGACGCTCTGACCCATGCCGGCAGCGCAGCCATGATGGGTTACATGCTCTTCGATTTCGGAAGCAAAAGCGTCCATGGCTTCAAGGGCAGCCTGACCGGCCTCGTAGCCAACAGCGCAATCTGAAGTATCACGGATCATTTCAGCCAGCATGCGCATGCTGTCAACGGTTTCAGCCGTTGCCTTGCACTCGGCCAAGTTGCGCATCATGGCAGCAAGCTTTGGCAGGCCATCACGGCATGGAACGCACTTGCCGCAAGTTTGCAACGCGCCCGCTTCCAACAACGAGGCCTGAGTTGCCAACGGGCATTGCCCAGGCGGTGTGGCCTGAACGCGACGCTCGAAGCGCGCCATAAACGGTTCGACCTTGGCATCAGATGCCGGCCGGTCCTTAACAGATAAAGTGGCCAAAGCCTCTTCCCTCCTTCGCTGCAAGCAACGCACCCCAAAGCACTTCCAAGGGCACTGCATACAGCGCTGCTATATCCTTTGCTCGATTGAGCTTCTACACAAAAAGAAATCTGCCCCGGGCGGAGGCAGAGTTTTCATATTCAAAATTATATTTTGCTGAACAAAAATTCGCCAGGAGCGGCTTGAATCAATCGGCGAACGGATTTTTTTCTATAAAAATTATCCGATTAATGGAATTTTACTATCCATAAATGAGTAGATATTCTCAACTGAAAATAAAGATGCATCAAAGCAAACCCAACCGAAGCCTGGGCATGGTCTTTCGAATGCAGAATCGACGCAGCCACGCAAAGCAAATAATAGTTGCGAACCAACCAGGATTCAGCTTACCTCCTAGGCAATGCCGCCCCTAACCGATGGGGTAATACGTGGTAACCGTGGCGTTGCCCTCAATGTATGCACGCAGCTTTTCCAAATAGCGCTCAGCCAAAGGCGAAAACGGGCGCTCGGCATGGTACAGATAACCAACCGTCATGGTTTCATCCACTTCAAGCGGAATTGCGCAGATGTCCTGTCCCATTTCACCAGAAAGAACACCAGTAGAAAGCGTGTATCCGTTGTGGCGGTTCAGCAGAATGGTAAGCGTGCCGCGGTCGTAATAGGTGATGTTCTGCGCATGGGGCAAATGCGAAAGCGGCTCTTCACTGAAGAAGAATGAATTGTTAGTGCCTTGCTCAAACGAATAGCGCGGGTAGTCCTTCAATTCATCAGGCTTCAAGCTCTTACGTCCAGCAAGCGGATGGTTTTTGCCCACAAACACATGCGGGCGCGCTTCAAACAACGGCGTGAAGGTAAGACCCGCGTCGCTGAATGCCTTGGTAAGCACCTTGCGGTTGAAGTCGGAAATATACAGCACGCCTATTTCGCTACGGAATTCTTTAACGTCTTCAATAACTTCAGCAGTGCGGGTTTCGCGCAGGCTGAAGTTGTACTCCTCCTCGTCGTACTCTTCAGCCAAATCAACAAACGCGTGCACGCAGAAAGCATAATGCTGGCTGGACACGCACAAACGCCCAGTAGCCGTGCTGCTGGAATTGGAATAGCGCGCTTCGAACAAGTCAAACTGCTGCAGAATCTGTCGAGCATACCCGATGAATTCCGTGCCTTCGTTGGTAAGCGTGATGCCGCGGTTGGTGCGGTTGAAGATGGTAATGCCCAGCTCCTGCTCGGTGTCTTTAATGGTGGTGGAAAGCGTGGGCTGCGAAACATAAAGCTGCTGGCTGGCGGCGTTGATGGAGCCGCATTCGGCAACCTCGATAATGTAGCGCAGCTGCTGCAAAGAAATATTGGTATGCATGCTTCCCCGTTTCAGTTAAAAAAGCCGCCGCGCAAAACGCTGAGCGGCAAAATGCGTTTCCGCAGTTCCGTGTGAATGATAGTGCAGTTTGCAAGAATACCTTAAGTTCACTGCACAAGGGCAAAGACAAATAAAAAAGCCTGGAAGTTTGACACCCTTCCAGGCTAGAAAATGTGGTGGGCGATACTGGGATCGAACCAGTGACCTCCACCGTGTCAAGGTGGCGCTCTCCCCCTGAGCTAACCGCCCGAAGCGCTGATCGCTTCAGCGAGGATTCATAATACCAGAACAGCTGCAAGCGTCAATAAAGATTATCGAACGCCTGCGCATTCGACCGCTAGCCCCGCTGGTGCTTCTTCCGCCTTACGATGACATACACCAAGTAGATGATGCATGGCAGCATAAGAATGAGCTGGGTAACAGGGTTTGCAGTCTCAGAGCCGCTAGGATCAACGAACAGCGTAAGTCCTCCGGCAGCGCCAAAGAACGCAAACAACATTAGGTTGTTCATCCAGTGCAAGATAACGCCAGGCAAGCCCGTTTCGTGCACGATGTCAACAAAGCAGAAGAACACTCCGAAAAGGAAGTAGCAGGAAAGGGCAACCAAGATGCCCACGATGTCCGTCTGGCTGGCAACGGGAGTGTTGGCAAAATGCAGAAGGCCAAAAACAAGCGAACCGATAAGGCAAGCAGCTACGCACTTGCCAGTAAGCCTGATTTTATTACCGCAGGCAATGCGCAACGGCACCATGCGGCACCATAGCTCTTCTAGCGTGGTCTGCATCCAAACAAGAGCGAAGCACATCACTATGTTGGCGACAATCCAGCCAAAACTAGCCGAGTTCAAAACGGTGCTTGCAAAGAAATTGTTGTCCATTGCGGTAACGAACCAGAAGGTAAGGAAATACAGAATGGCAAGAATAGCCAGGTCCTTCTTGCTATAGGCAACGTTCTGGCCAACTATGGCTTCTTTCACCGTGGTTTTGCAGATAACGCGAGCAAAGATCACAAAGCCGATATAGCCGAATGCGAACACCGAAAGCATCTGGAACATCTTGAAGAAGGTTGCAGCCTCACCTGTTAAGTCGCCGCAAGCCAAGGTAACACCTATGGTTATGATGCTCAGGCAAACGGTGCCCACAACGAACATGAACACAATGGAAAGCAGAATGCACAGCAGCCACTTTCCCGCTGAAACCTCATCGAGGCTTACTCGCTGTTTCTCGTTAGACATTTAGTCCCCTATCGAATTATTGAAACAAAAACTGCACGATTGTAGCATTCGAAACACGTCGCAAGCGCATTCTTTACTTGCGGCCCTGTTTTGCTGCGGAAAGGCGCTTCCTTGCAGCCGCCGCGCCTGCGGCAGCCACAGCAATGGTTGCTAGCGCAGCAAGGGCCATGGTGCCCGCAGCATCGCTGGTCTTGGCAGAGCTGCTTGCCCCGTAATTGCCCTGGTTGCCCCCCTCAGCGGGAAGAGCCTTGGTGCCCTGATGCGCCTGGGCCGTGAGCGATGCGATGGCATCGTCGACCTCATACTGGGCAGGAGTGGTGAGCAACATCTTCTTGGCATAGTTGGTGCCCGCGGCATCCAGGTATTCCTGAGCGTATGCAAGTTGCTCTTGAGCCGTGTTGTACTCGGCCTGGGTCATCCACTGTTGGTTTTCATACACATCAGCGCCGTTTTCGCTGATAACCACTTTGCCAAGCAAGGCCTTCAGCTCGTTCACCTTGGCTTCTAGCTCGCTCAAGGAAGAAATTGAAGCCCAATCGCGGCTCTTCGACCATGCCTTGGCAGTGTAGTTGTCGATTTCGCCTTCAAGCCCAAGGGTAGCGAACTGTGTTTCGTAGGCAGCCTTATTGGTAGACCAATCGAGCCAAGCATAGCTGCCGGTCTTGTCTACCAGCACTCCCTCGGTTACTTGGCCGTCATTAGTACCACCCTGGAAGCTTTCGCCCTCATTTACTACCACAGCGTAATAGGCGTTAAGAAAATCGTTGTATTGGCGATTAACGCGCTTGGCAGTTTCAGCCACGCCCTCTTCCGACTTCATGTATTCGGCGGCTTCGCTCTTGGCCAATTCCTTAGCGGCAGATTCCTCCATATGCTGGTCGTCCACATAACCATGCAAGAGCTCGTTGTACCTTTCGTCTTCTACCGTTTCCTTTACTTCTTCTTCGATAGCTGTCTTTTGGGCTGCTGCTTTCTTCTCGCTCGGCTTAGTGGCAGTGTTGAAACCGATCTGCTGATAGTATTTGCCGTCGGTGTTGTTGTACAAACTGTAGAAGACCGCGTATCTCTGGCCTTCACGCAGCGGCGCATATTCGCTTTCGTCAAAGTTCACACGGTGATAGCCGGCATATTTGAAGGTAACTTCCTTGGTGCACATCTCAACACCGTCGCTAGGCGTCTTGGCATCATCATCCAATGCATAGATGTAAATCTTTGCCGTCATATTGGGGAGGCCGGTCCTAATGCCAACGTTTGTTACAACACGGTCTTCAGTGGCGGTGTATATGTTGCCCATAAAAGCTGCGCCATTGTTTCCCTCGGTATCATTATTGGGGAGTGCCATAACCGTGCTCACCGGAGCGTAATCGTACTGGTCGGTTGCACAATAATCGGCCTCAGAGACGGTTTCCGTGGTGTCGAAATCGTAGCTAGTGAATGCCGTTATCGACTTGTCGTAATAGGAAACCCAAAAGTAGCCTTCGCCATCCAAGCCCCAAGAATACTTATTGGGGAACTCCTGAGAATTGGCGCCCCAGCTGTTCTTCACCAGCCAAGCACCAGCCTTTTCGGGCTGGTGTCCGGTCTTGAAATTCGTTGTGGCGTAATTGTCGTCGTACCCAACGATGGTAACGCCATGGGTTTGATCCTGCGTCTCATACACGTACTGAGCCCAGGTGGCAGTGTTTATGTACTTGGCATTACCTTCGTCGCCCTCGCGATCAGAAGCCTGGGAAGTTTCAGCGTAGATAGAACAGGCAACCGCGCGGCCCTGGCACAGCTCGCTCTTAATGTTGGCAATGGCAGCTTCGTCATAACCGGTTTCCTGCCCCGTTGTTTGGTCCTTTGCGATAGTTGCAGGCAGTTCGTTGCAGCTTTCCAAGAGATACTCCGAGGAAGTATAGGTGCTGCTCTTCACGGACCAGTTGGTTATTTGGTAATTACCCTCGGTGTCGTAGTAGTTGCCGGAGTACTCCATCATCTGGACCTTGGCACCCGCATCTTTCAGGGCCTCGATTTCGTCATTCGTAAGGTTCATATACGTTGCAATTTTGCAATCCTTCAAAGTCACCTTGCAGTAGATGACGCCATCGGTGTTCTTGTAGGGTGCTACAGATTCGCTCACCAAACCAAAGCCCATAGCAAGGGTATTGCTGGCGAAACGCGGAGTTCCACCAGCTTCGAAAACCGTATTGGGGTTTGATGTGTTGTTAACGTAGCCTTCACCGGCCTGAGAACCGCTGGTTACCTTGTAGGCAAGGGCGGAAACGAATGCCCTTTCAGAAAGGTCGAGCTTGCTTGAAGTTGCAGTTTGTCCAAGCTCGGAAAGAAGGCTGGTTTCGCAGGCGGCAATGGTGGCAAAGCCCCAGCAAGAGCCCCACTGACCCTGATTCTTCACGCTGGTGACGTAGTCCTTTTTATTTTCAGGATTGCCTACCTGGATGTAGCTGTTGTTTACGAGGCTATAGCTGGAAGGCAGACTGGAGCTATCGTCCGAAGCCGCCAAGGCAGCGCTACCGGAAAGAAGGCTGGCGTCCGCACTGTTCAGCAAGTTGGTTTCGCCAACAGCCTGTGCCGTTAGCGGCGTAGCCACACAAAGCCCGCACGTAAGCGCTACGGCAAAAACGGCCGTGCCGCAGCGTTTGAGCAACGGCTTCTTGCTGCCACGCTTGTTTCCCCTGGTAAGTTTCATGTGAACCGAACTCCTCCGCGGCGCCCCGCCATAGGCATTCTTAACGCAAAACAACAATCCCAACTGCTGTTTTGCAGAATTCTACCTTATGAAATACGGTTTTGCAGGGACGGTTCGGCCAGATGGGTTCCCGAAACGAGCTTTTTACCATCCGCAAGCAAGCAAAAATGCAACAATGAGCTACTCGAATACGAAATAGCCTAGAAAAAAACCACGCGCAAAGCGAACATCCTCCGCGAAAAAAAAGAATGCACCCAATAGCACCCGAGCAGAATCGGGCAATTGAGGGCAGATAACCCTGAACCAAAAGCGAGCAACCCAAAGAAAGGAAGCGCTTAAGCGTTTTTAGCCAAGTACTCCTTCAACGCATCCACGAAGGCATCGATATCGGCCATAGTGGTGTCCCACCCAAAGCTCGCGCGCAACGTACGCTTCCCCATAGCCAGAGGTATTCCTGCCGCCTGAAGTGAAAGCTGATGCTTGGGGCGCCAAGTGCCCGTGGGCACCGTGTTCACGTTTTCCACGCAGGCAGAAGCACGGGAAACATAGATGCCGCGCTTGCTCAGCCACATAAGAGCATGCTGGTTGCGCATTCCGGGAATGCTGAAGTTAAACAGGCAAGGGCTGCCATCTTCACGCGAGTTCACCACCGTGTCGGGGATTTCGGAAACCATGCGATTATGCAGGTGGTTCCACAGCTTGCGCTCACGGGCTTCGTCCCCTGCTCTATCGGCAAAGGCGCAACGCACCGCCTCGGCAAACCCAGCAGCCAAATAAACCGCTTCGGTGCCGGAGCGCAGGCCGCGCTCTTGGCCACCACCGAAGGCGTTGGTATACATCTGGGTGCCTTTCTTCACGTACAAAGCGCCAATGCCCTTAGGACCACCGATTTTGTGGGCTGAAAGAGAAACCAGGTCTACGCCCCACTCGCGCACAGGAACATCAACCTTGCCGAATGCCTGCACGGCATCGCTATGCACCAGCGCATCGGGCGCATAGCGGTTGCGCAGTTCGCAAATCTGCTGAATAGGCATACGGTATCCCAGCTCGTTTTGAACAGCCATAACCGTTACCAGTGTTGTTGGTTCCTGAATGAAGCGCTCGAAGGCTTCCAGGTCGAAATTGCCATGTACGGCTTCAATGTAAGAAACCTTGATATCGCCTTCGCGCTTCAAACCGCGCACCGAACGTGTAACGGAAGGGTGCTCCAGGGCAGAGGTAATGATGCGGCCGCTTTCGAAACCGCGCGGCAAAACCGAGCCACGAACAGCAAGGTTGTTGGATTCGGTGCCGCCCGAAGTGAAGAACACCTCTTCAGGGTCTACGCCCAAAGCCTGCGCAACCGTGGCACGGCTTTCCTCCAAAACGCGCTTAGCCCGTTTGCCCAACGCATGAACGGAACTGGCATTGCCGTAGTCCTGCGCAAGCTCACGTGCCATAACCTCAACCACTTCAGGGCGCGGTTTGGTGGTGGCGGCATTATCCAGATAAATTTCGCGTTGAACGTTTGCGGGCTCCCCTGCAGGATCGAATGCCTGCGCCCCGCAAATATCGGTTTGGGCGCCGCCTTGGGCAGCACCTTCAATTTCCCCAAATGCTTCCCCATGAGCGGCGCTCACAGGGTACCTGCCTTTCGGGCAGCCTCAACCTCGGCCAATGCCTCGGGCGGAGTATGGGCGCAGGTGCCATCGCCGCGCTTTACCACCTCAATGTCATCGCCCTTCTTCACCGTGCCGCCTTCCAGCACCACGCCGAAAATACCCTCACGCGGGAAAATGCAATCGCCCGCCAAGTGGTAGATGGCGCAACGGGTGTGGCAAACTTTGCCTATTTGGCTAATTTCAACCAAAACCTCCGGGCCCACGCGCAGTTGCGTGCCCAAAGGCAAATCCAACAGGTCGATGCCTTCAGTTGTGAAGTTTTCAGCAAAGGCACCAGGGCCAACTTCCAAGCCCATTTCACGAGCTTTTTGAATGGACTCTTCCGCCAAGAAGGAAACCTGACGGTGCCAATCGCCCGCATGGGCATCGTTTTCCAAGCCCCTATCGGCAATAACAACCTGAGGCTCTTCGCCCACCGGCTGCTTCTGGGTGCCCTTGTGCTTTGAGATATTTACGGAAGTAACAGTGGCCACAATGCCTCTTTCCCGCTAATGCTTTGCTTTGTCTGCTGAATAATAACCCGTAGCCAATGCCGCTCACCTGCAAAATATGCACAAGGCAAACGCAATCGGGCAGCGGCAAAGCAACAACTATTTGCACAGAACGTTATTCTCGAAAAAGAATCATTCATCGATAGAACTTGGGAGTTTCCACTTCCAAACCAAGCTCATCTTGAATACCCGCAAGCGTTACCCTGGTGAGCTTGGCCAACGAAACATAGAAAACCTGCTGCGAGCCAAATTCCATAATTTCCAGGAAATGCCCCGCCCAGGTAAGCAAGTGCAGCTGCAAGAATTCACGAAGGCATTCGGGCTTGTTCTGGGCAATCCAAGCCATAAGGCTAAGCAGAGTGCCTATATGGTCTTCCGGCTCGTCGCTTTCACCGTGGGCAACGGCAATGCCCTGATGGCGCAACCATTCCTTCAAAGCAATGGTGCTTTCGCCGAACACAACCATGTCGCGGTCGGTATATACCGAGCCCCAAGGTGGCGCCACCTTGGCCTGCGGACCCACAAACAAGCGGCGATACTCGCTGTAAAGTTCAGGGTTTTCAAGCCCGCCGGCCAAGCCTTGCTGCATATCAGCCAAGCACTCCCCCGCCAAGCCGGCATCCACAAACGGCCAAGCTTTAGCCGCAGCAGCTACATCAAGGGCGCAAACAGCCTTGGACGAAGGCTCAAGCTGAGCCTTGCAAAGCTTTGGATCATAGCTGAAAAACGGCCCCAAGGCGGCTCCCGCAAAAGCTATTGCGCCCAGCGTCTCATTGGAAAGTTCGTTGCTCGGCACAGCAACCCCCTCTTACCTAGCAAAAGGCGGGAAGGCACACGCCCTCCCGCCGCAATTACAGCTTACAGACCAATGCCTATCTGCATTCCGTAAAACACCAAACGAGCCAAGAATACCGCAATGGCAACAAGCACCATAGCAGCTACAAGCACAGCACTGCTGGGCATAAGCTTCACGCAGAAGGAACCCAGGGCGAACGCGATAACGGAAAGAACGATGAACAGCACAAACGCCCAAACAAGCGTGCCCGTGTTGGCGGCAACGTCCACCACGGCGCTCTGCGCAGTAGCACCCATAACAAACAGGCCTATAACACCTACGAGCGAAAACAGGAAGCCAGAAACCAAAAACGCGAACTGCCATTCTTCGCCCTTGCCCGAAAGCGCCTGTTCCGCACAACCGGCAAGCTGCATAACCAGCAGGCCCAAAACCACGCCGCCGAACTGGAGAAAGCCCAGAAGCGAGATAATAGTAAACGGGTTATTCCAGGTGGGAACGGTGTCGAGCAAGTAAGCCTGACCGACTGCGCACGCAAAGATTGCCGCAAGCACGGCAAGAACGGCACTGAAGCTCTTGCGCACCGAGTACTTCATCTTGCCCGTAAGCGCCCAGATCCAGTACACGGCAGCAGCAACCATGAAGATGCCAAACGCCATGATCTCGATTGCCATAGGCGACTCGAACAACGTATAAGCAACGTTGAACGCATTGAGCGGCTGGGTAAGGTGAGCGAACGAAGCCACCAAGCCAACGAACGCGAACAGCAGCGGAACAAAGGTGAGCATATCGAGCACCTTCAACTTAGCCTCGTCGATAACGCTATTGGCAAAAGCCAGCGCCAAGGCAATGAACGCACCGGCACCTATTGGCGCCAGCGTGGTGAACACCGCCAAAGGGATTTCTTGCAATGCCTCACTCATGATTTATGCCACCTCCTTGGGGTTGCCAACATGGCCCTCGGTATCGCCCGGCTCCTTGGCCGCAGCGCTAGGCTTTATCAGCACATGGGGGTTGGTAATGTTTTGGTCGGGCATTGGCGCAATGCCGCGCACCGCCCCAGGATGTTTCTTTTCCAGCTCATCGAACTCGCCAAACTCAAGCGCGCGAAGCGGACAGGCGCCAACGCAGATGGGCTTAAGCCCCTGCGAAGCCCTATCCCAGCAGCCGTGGCACTTCACCGAATGGCCAACCTCACGATCGACCTTGGGCGCATTGTACGGGCACGACATGGCGCAATAGCCGCAGCCGATGCACTTGCTGGCATCTACCGTAACAAGACCGGTATCAGCATCTTTGTGCATTGCCGTGGTGGGGCAGTTTTCCACGCACTTGGGGTTTTCGCAGTGCTGGCAGGAAATGGAAAGATGGTACACCCACGAATCGCACGAATAAGTGCCGTTTCCCTCTTCCTTCCACGAACCGCCTTCGTAGTCATATACCTTGCGGTAGTTCGTGTCCAGGTTCAAGTCGTTGTAGTCTTTGCACGCCATCATGCAGGTTTTGCAACCTGTGCAGCGCGAGTTATCGAAGAAGAATCCATACTGAGCCATGACGCACCTCCTATGCCTTCTTCACTTCGACGATGATGGAGTTGGCCGCGCCATTGCCATGGGCCAGCGGGCTGGGCCTGTAGGTGGTGAGCGTGTTGATGCACGCGCCCTTGTCCACCTTATCTCCGTACATTTCCGCTTTGTGCCAATGGCCCTGCGGCATGGCAACCATGCTGGGAATGATGCGCGAGGTTACATGCGCTTCTATGCGCACCTCGCCTGCTTGGCTCTTCACGCTCACCGTGTCGCCGTCTTTGATACCGCGCGGGTCGGCATCCACAGGGTTAATCCACAAGCGATGACGGTTGTACTGGTCGAGCTGCTCGATGAAGCCGAAGCTGGAATGCGTGCGGGCCTTGTCGTGCCAACCAGAGCAGTACAGCGGATACTCGTCGGTTACCGAGCCGTAGCCTTCAATACCGGGGTCGAACGCCGGAATAGGACAAATGACTTCGCCTTCCTTGAGCTTGCGGCTTGCCGCTATGTTGGCCAGCGCCTCGGAATAGATCTCGATCTTGCCCGAAGGGGTAAGAATAGGGTTGGCCACCGGGTCTTGCACAAACTTTTCGAATGCAATGGAGCTGTCGTGGCGGCGCTTGTACACACCCTGTTTCTTGATTTGTTCCCAAGAAGGCATGAGCGGATCGGCTGCAGCGCCGGCCTTATACAGCTTTTCGGTCCACTGGTCTTGCGTAAGGCCAGCGGTAAACTTTTCCTTAACGCCCAGCTTGTCGGCAATTTCGGCATTGACGTCGTAGGAAGGGCGGCACTCGAACGGAGGCTCCTGAGCGGGGCCACCAACGGTAACACCCACGTAGTACTCCGAATAACCCTGGGTAGACATGTTCAACTGCTCGGAGCGCATAGCGTCGGGCAGAAGGATATCGGCGTAGCGGGCCGTGTCGGTCATAACCGTATCCCACACTAAGATGAACTCGCACTTCGATTCGTCGGATAAGATCTCGTGCACCTTGTTGATGTCGGAATGCTGATTGGTAAGGCAGTTGCCCGCATAGTTCCATAGGAACTTGATGTTGCTGGGAAGGCCATTGGGCGCGCCCACGATAGCATCGGTTTCAGGGCGCATTTCGGTGCCATGGTCTACAGCATTGAGCCATTCGTAGGTGGAAATGGTGGCGCCCGATGCCTTCAGCTCCCAGCCCGTATCCTTGGAGGGGATGCTGCTTACCAGGTAATCCACAGGCTCAGCCTCACGCATGCCCGTATTAGTGCCAGGCTTGCCAATTTGACCTGTGAGCAGCGGAATCATGCATACGGCACGCGTTGCGCTTTCGCCGTTGGAATGGCGCTGCAGGCCCCAGCCCTGAACCACGAACAAGGTTTTCGCTTCAGCGATTTCCTTTGCAAGCGAGCGAATGCGGCTAGCCGGGATGAGCGTGATCCTCGCTGCCCATTCAGGCGTTTTCTCTACCTTGTCGTAACCAAGGCCCATGATGTAGTCCTTGTACGACTTGTTTTGCCCCTTGGCGGACTCGGGCAGTGTTTCCTCGTCGTAGCCAACGCAGCACCTGTGCAGAAAATCAATATCTACCTGGTTGTTCACAATAAGCTCGTGAGCAATGCCGGCAACCAGCGCGGCATCGGTGCCCGTTCGGATGGGCACCCATTCGTCGGTACTGCCCGAAGCGGTTTCGTTCAGACGGTAATCGATGTGAATGATCTTAGCGCCCGATTCACGCACCTTGTTGAAGTCCCACACCATGTTGGCGCCGCCCATGCGGTTTTCCGCCGGGCTGTTACCGAACATGAGCACCAAATCGGCCAATTCCGCCTGGTCCATAGAAGAAGCGTGCACATTTTCATAAGGAATAGAGCCTTCAATGCCCATCTTGGCCGGGTCGTCGGTTTTTACGCCGCCCAGCATATAGGGCATTACATACTGATGCATGCCCGTGGAGTAATCACCATAAGCGCCTAGGTATCCGCCCAAGGCGTTAAGCAGTCGCGGATGGTTCTTTCCGGTACAGGAATACATGCCCGTTGCATAAGGCACATACACAGCATCGTTGCCGTAGGTTTCGATAGTGTACTTCAGCTTATCGGCAATGGTCTGAATGGCTTCGTCCCAGCTGATGCGCTCGAACTTGCCTTCGCCGCGCTTGCCCACGCGCTTCATCGGATACTGCAGGCGGTCGGGATGATTCAGCCATTTGCGCATGCTGCGGCCACGCAGGCAGGCACGGGCCTGAAAATCCTCGTCGCCATAATCATCCGTTTCCATGTATTGGATCTTGCCATCTTTTACGTGCCACTTGAACACGCAGCGCCCACCGCAGTTTACGTTGCACTGGCTCCAAACCACTTTGTCGGGAGTATCGGCAGCAGCCTTTTCCACTTCCCCGAACGCAGATTCCGATGCTGCGAGCGCGCCGCTGGCAGCGGCCAATGCGCCCAAAGCACCGGTAGCCTTTACAAACGCACGGCGGGTGATTCCTGACGTCATTTCCCTCATGACGTCCCCCTTCCCCCTTGTAGGCAAACGCGATTTTTCAATTCCGCTACGCGTAAGCCTTGCTTTGTCGTAAAGGGCAAAACCATGCGGGCTGCACGGTGCGAATTGCCCTCTTTCTTTATCATCATACTGAATAATTTGACTTCAACGGCGGCTTTTCGTACGTAAACGCGCAGCTCTTTATTCTATTTTTAGAATAATTCGAAAGCTTCTTCCGCACTGTCTACCCGCCTGTCGAATAACCGCGCCGGAAACAGCCCAATGTCCTAAACTGGAACCATCGAGCCAATGAAGCCATCAGGATTTTAGGTACCCCATGATCTACGAGCCCACCGCACATACACCACGACGCCCAAGCCCGGCCGTGCTGTTCGTGGGCCGTCAGAACTCGGGCAAAACCACCCTTTTGGAAAAAATAATTTCATGCCTTACGCATCGCGGGCTGAAAATCGCCACGCTGAAACACCACGGACATCCCAACTTCGAAATAGACGTTCCCGGTAAAGACTCCTGGCGCCACCGACAAGCAGGCGCGCTGAGCACCTTCGTGCTTTCTGCCAACCGCATGGCGCTTACCCGCGACCTGGAAGAAGAAATGAGCTGCTTCGATGCATTGCAGCTTATGACAGGCTACAACCTGGTGCTGGTAGAGGGCTTCCGTGGCGTGGGCTTGCCCTCCCTAGAGCTGTTCCGCGAAGGAAACCCGAAAGACGAAGCAGCAGCGCAGGCAATGCTGGCCAAGCTGCAAGCTGCAGCAGAAGCTAAGGCCCGCTCCGAAAAAGGACCATCTGCCGCAAAAGACAACATGGTAGATGAAGCAACCCGGCAAACCGCGCCTACCTCAAACGCAAACGCAACTTCAACTCCGACCGTACAGGACAAGCTCGATCAAGCCCAGTCAGCTTCCCGCAACGGGCAAAACCCCGATTCACCCGAATTGCCTGCAGCACTCATAACCAACATGGAGCGCTTAGCCAACGCAGCTACCAAAGCGGGCATTCCCGTATTCGGCTTCGAAGATATTGAGCCTATCTGCGACTTCGTTCAGAATCGCTACGCACGCGCACCGCTTACCATTGCCGTCCAGGCAGGTGGCGAATCAAAGCGCATGGGACATTCAAAAGCGCGTACGCCGTTTTTGGGCAGACCGCTCATCGAGCATATGCTTGACGTGGTAGGCAACTTCGCCGACGAGCTCATAGTTACCACCAATGAAGCAGAAAAGCTGCGCTACCTGGAAGAAATGTACCCTGGCCTGCGCCTAGCCGCCGACATCATGCCCGAGCGCGGCGCCCTGCCGGGTCTTCTTACCGCCATAAACGCCAGTTCGAACGAACTGGTGGGCGTGGTGGCCTGCGACATGATCGCCTTCCCCACCAAGCTGTTGGCGCGCGAGGCCTTGGCGTTGCAGGCGACCGGCGCAGATGCCGTGTTGCCCTTCAACAACGGCTATTGGGAACCCTTTGCCGGCGTGTACCGCAAAAGCACTTGCGAACCAGCGTTGCGCAAGCTTGTGGAATCGGGTTCCAAGCGCATGCACGACCTGATAGACGCAATCGATTGCCGCGCGTTCAGCGCAAAAGGGTGGCAGCGCCCCGGGATGATCGATCCATTCGCCAACACGAACACTCCCGAAGAGCTGGCCCAGGCCGAAGTCCTGTACCGCGTGTACAAGTAGCTTGCCATGGTTACGATCAACCAAGCGCTGAAGGCAACCGAGGCAGTTTCCGCACCGAAGATAGAATTGCACCCTGAATGGTGCTCCTGCGTGCGCAACCGCAACGCAAATTGCTCCGCCTGCATGGATGCGTGCCCCCACGCAGCAATTGCTGCCGGCGAAAACGAACTGCTGGTAAACCCCGATGCCTGCGCTGGCTGCGGAGCATGCGCCACAGCATGCCCAACCCAAGCAATTGCCACAACGCAGCCCTCAAGAACCCAAACAGCATACAAAGCAAGCATCATCTCCGATATCTCAACCCGCCTGGCCTATTGCTGCGCGCATGCTGGCCTCAGTTCTTCCGATGATGCGCGCTTCATAGATGTTGCCTGCCTTGCGCAGCTGGACGAAGCCGAGCTTGCGCAGGCAGCAATGAAAGGTTGCACATCGATAGCCCTGATAAGCGGCGAATGCGCTAACTGCCCGAATGCAAAAGCCGAACAGATTATCCAATCAACCGTGCAACAGACACGTTTGCTAATGAAGCATTGGGGAAACCAAGGCACCATAACCCGAAATACCGCAACCAAAGAAGCGCATGGGGCGAACCCCGAAAAGCGCCGTGAAGCCCTGCAGGAGATCTTGGGTGATGCAAGAAACGCAGCAGCAAGAACAGCAATAAAAGCCATTGAAGAGCCCAAAGAGCCTAAAACCCTTGCATGCTCGCTCACCCAAGGCGTCGGCAAGTTGAAAAAACGTGTGCCGCCTCGAAACGCAGCGCTTCTCAACCTGCTCTTCGAGCTTCCGCAATGCCCAGAAGGACCATTGCAAACACGCCTGTTCGGCCAGGTGCACATAGATGAAAACCTTTGCCAGCACTGCGGAAAATGCAGCTTCTTCTGCCCTACCGGCGCATTGCAGCAGGTAGGTGAAGTAGCGCGCCAAACAGTTATGGGCGTCGCGCCCGAACCAGCCCATCCTGCCTACCACACGTTTCGCACCTGCGACTGCGTGCGCTGCGGCCTCTGCACCGATGTGTGCCCGAACGAAGCAATTGCCATTGGCGATGCCGAATCCAGCAAGCTGTTCGACCTCGAGCCCGAACCGTTACCGTAACGAGTTGCAGGAATACTCCCGCACTAGAGCAGCACGCCCCAATAAAGCGTTCAACCTTCAAGCCGGCAAAGCCAAAACGGCCTTAAACCAACATCGCTACGCTTTACGTAAGTACGCTCCAAAACCCCGCTCGCAACGAACCAATGCAATCACAAAAAGAAAATCGGCACTGCCCAAGCGATGCCGATCAAGCCTCTTGCATATGTGCGCACGCACAAACAATAAGCCTACAAGCCCAGTGCCCTTACTTGGGCAATAAGCTCAGGCGATGCCTTCTTTTCCAAGTTGGGAACCGTAGAACGCGAAAGCACGCCGTTTTCAACCAGCTCATCGAGCGATTCTTTCAAAACGGCATTAGCCCGCTCCACCGTTTCGCGTTGCACACGCCTATACAAAGAAATGAGCGCCTTAGCCTCTTCGGTTAAATGAGAACCGCGGGCACCCTGGCGCACGAACAGCGAGAGCCCAAGGCCTTCTTCGGTGTTTTTGACGATGCGCCAAGCCTTGCTGTAGGCCATGCCCATATCGGCAGCGGCCTTGTTGAGCGACCCCAATCGATCAACGCGTTCGCACAGCTCCACCACGCCCAAGCCAAGGCCCGAAGAATGGCGCCCGGTCCCCTTCGATTTGATGAACACCCTTATGTCAGCGGAAACATCTTCGCTTTTCATGCCGTTCACCTCTTAAATCTGAAACTGAGAACGTTTTTACCGCATTTCCCTCTTCCTTTGTGGGCAGAACTTAATTATTCTCGCCAAAGGATAATCTTTAAGAGGAGAAAGGAATCCATATGACCGTTACCGCAAAAATGAAGAAGCTTGCGGCAGCCTTCGCAGCAGTTGCCTGTTGCGCCGTTCTTGCTGTAGCCCTTACCGGCTGCCAGCAGGAGCAGAAGAAAGAAGATGTTCAACTGCAGGTATTTGCAGCAAACTCCTTGTCCAAGGCAATGGAGGAAGTTGAGCAGGCCTACATCGAAGATGGCCACAGCAACGTTTCCTTCGCTGACACCCAGTACAAGGCTTCCGGCGAGCTGAACGAGATGCTGGGCGCTGGCTCTTACGCCGACCTGCTCATCTCCGCTTCCAAGGGCTCCATGGACACCGCTGTGGAAAAGGGCTACGTTGACGAGAGCACCCGCACCGACATGTTCAAGAACGATCTGGTTATGGTTGCAAAGGAAGGCTCTGGCCTTTCCAACGTAACGCTGGATGACATTGCTGCCGGCAAGTACTCCATCTGCGTTGGCGACGACTCCGTGCCCGCAGGCAACTATGCTGCACAGTCCCTTTCCACCATCGGCGTTTACACCCCCGCTTCCAGCGATGAGGGCAAGACCGGCAAGAACATCACCGGCAAGGGCGGCACCTACTCTTCTGCGCTGAAGGTAGTTACCGACACCTCTGTTGGCAATGTTTGCAAACATGCACAGTCCGGCGACGTTGACATCGCATTCGTATACACCTCCGACGTATATCGCTTCGGCGGCGTAGAGATTGTTGGCACCGTTCCTGCCGATACCCACAAGAACATCGTGTACCCTGGCGCAATCACCAAGGACTGCAAGAACGTTGACGCAACCAAGGAATTCCTCGACTGGTGCCTGAACAACGAAAAGGCTCAGCAGATTTGGCAGAAGTGGGGCTTCGAGCTCGCTTAAGCTGAATTCCTCTTCGGCATTTTTTGCAACTTTGGAGATGGGTGCCCCGTGCGCCCATCTCCCATTTTCCGATACGGTACCTTCACTTAGATAGGCAACCACCATGAACGTGAAACGATATGCCGCAAGCCTGCTGTTGGCACTTGCATTGGCTGTTGGGCTTCTACCCTGCCTTGCATTTGCGGACGACGCCTTGGGCGACGTAGATAGCCCGCAGGCTCCTAAAACTGCAACCACAGCCAGCTCTTCGGCAAGCTCAAGCACTGGCGAGACTGCCAGCAGCAACGCGGCAGAAGTTACGGTATCGGAAGATGGCACAACCGCGAAAATCGACGGAGCGAACTTCGCCATTACTGATTTCACTCGCGCTCAGAAAGGCTCCAACCGCAAAATCGACGGCGCCTACTATGGCTACACCTACCTTATAGGGCAGGAAACCGGCGCCTACCTGCAGCTTATAGCCAGCGATGGCTATGCCGTCTGCTATGTGCCCGCTGGCCTGGCCCAACGCTTGGAGATCGACATCACCAATTCAGCCGACCAGGCAACCTTGAAGCAATATCTCAACAAGCTCGATGATGGGCAGGCCTCTGGCTCTACCCCGCTTTCCACTATTTCAACCTGGTACTTCACCAGCGACACCACCTACACCATGGGCGCCGTTGCCTTCAAGTTCGACCAACAGGTAGGTAGCAACGTATACGCCTGCGTTATCGGCGCCGATGGCAGCGACCTTACCGACAGCGAAAACGCCAACTACTTCAAGCCCAGCTTTTCCGACTCCACCAAACTGGCCAAAGCCGAAGACGTTACGGTGAACGAAGCCGCTACCGGCTTTGCTGCAATTGGCAAATTCCTGGCCGAACTGGACTGGAGCCCACTTTGGGTAACGCTCAAAACCACGGGCGTGGCCATTGTTATCATCTTTATACTCGGCCTGCTTGCCGCTTATTGGTGCCTGCACCTTTCGCAGAAGGCAAAAAACATCGCCGACTCCGTCTTTACCATCCCCATGGTTTTGCCGCCTACAGTTTGCGGCTTCATCTTGCTCTACATCTGCGGCCGCAATACCGCATTCGGCAGCTTCTTCATCGACATCGGCTTCCCGCTCATCTTCAGCTGGCCCGCTACGGTAATTGCCGCAGTGGTAGTTGCCTTCCCGCTGATGTATCGAAGCGCGTTGGGAGCCTTCGAAAACCTCGACCCGAACATGCTGGATGCCGCCCGCACCTTGGGCTGGAGCAACGCCCGCATCTTCGTGAAGTTGATGCTGCCGCTTTCCTGGAGCTCTATCGCGGCAGGAACGGTGCTTTCATTCGCTCGAGCCTTGGGTGAATTCGGCGCAACCCTGTTCTTGGCAGGCAACTACGTGGGCATCACCCGCACTATTCCCATTGCCATCTACTTCGAATGGATGAACGGCAACGACGGCGTTGCCTGGTTCTGGACCGCCATCGTAATCGGCTTCAGCTTCCTGGTTATCTTGTTCATCAACCTCTGGAGCAGCCGCACCACCAAATACCGTAAGGGAGCAAAGCAATGAGTCTCTCCGTAAACATCAAGAAGCACTTCCCTACCTTCACGCTCGACGTGAACATTGAAGCAGGTAACGAAACGCTGGGCTTTTTGGGTGAATCGGGCTGTGGCAAGAGCCTTACCATGCGCTGCATCGCGGGCATCGAAACGCCCGATGAAGGCCGAATCGTAGTAAACGACAAGGTGTTCTTCGAACGCGAAGCGGGCAAGAAGCCCAGCGTAAACCTCACACCGCAGGAACGCAAAACCGCCCTGCTGTTCCAGAACTACATGCTGTTCCCCAACCTAACCGTTGCACAAAACGTGGCGGCAGGCATCAGCAAAGATACGCC
>CAZQWR010000012.1:0-21332 GCA_964597085.1 uncultured Cryptobacterium sp. | reverse complement strand
GCTTCGATGCGAACCGGCTCCAAGCGCAGGATTTCGCGCGGACGAATGGCCATGAGCTCGATCATACGGTTGTAATCGATGTGGCCAGGGCGCACCAAGTAAGTAAGCACCACGCCGAGCGAGGTTTCCAAACCCGTCATGCCGAAGGGAGCCAGCTCGAATTCACGAGCTTTTTCGTGCGCAGCATGAGGTGCGTGGTCGGTAACGATAACGTCGATGGTGCCGTCCTTAACGCCTTCGATGATGGCCGCGTTGTCGGCCTTGGTACGCAGGGGTGGGTTCATCTTCAAATTGGTGTTGTACGTGGTGGTGAGGTCGTCCTCGTTCAGCACCATATGGTGCGGGGTGGCTTCGGCCGTAACCTGAATGCCGCGAGCCTTGCCTTCGCGTACCAGTTCAACACCACGTGCCGTGGTGATGTGCTGGATATGGATGGGGCAACCAGTGAGCTCGGAAAGCGCAATGTCGCGCTGAATCTGCAGCTCTTCGCCAGCACCGGGCCAACCGGCCATGCCAAGGCGCGTGGAAACAACGCCCTCGTTCACCTGGCCGGGGCCTACCAGCTCTTCATCCTGGCAGTGGCTCATAACAACCTTGTTGAACATCTTCGCGTAGTCCATTACGCGACGCATCATGCCGGCGCTCTGCACGCCACGGCCATCGTCGGTGAAGGCCACGGCGCCATGAGCCGCCATATCGCCGATTTCGGCCAGCGATTCGCCCTTCAGCCCCATGGTGCAAGCGCCGCTGGGGTACACATGGCAGTTGCCCGCATTCTTGGCCTGGTCTACCACGTAGTCGATGGTGGCGGCGTTATCGGTAGTGGGCGTGGTGTTGGGCATGGAGCAGATGCCGGTGAAACCACCGTGCGCTGCAGCGGCTGTGCCCGTTGCGATGGTTTCCTTGTACTCTTGGCCAGGGTCGCGCAGGTGAACGTGAATATCCACCAAGCCGGGCGTTGCAATGCAGCCGGTACGGTCCATTACCTCGGCATCGGCTGCTTCGATGCCCTTGCCTACCTGCGCGATGGTTTGCCCATCAATAAGGATGTCGCAAACCTCATCCAGGTTCAGGGCTGGGTCGATGACGCGAACGTTCTTAACGAGATGCTTCATCGGAGCCTCCTAACAATAAGTAGATAAGGGCCATGCGAACGCATACGCCCGAAAATACCTGATCAACAATTACCGAATGCTTGCCATCGGCCATGTAGCTGTCCAGCTCAACCCCGCGATTGATGGGGCCAGGGTGGCAGATGATGGCATCTTCCTTCATAAGCGCCTCACGCTCACGGGTAAGACCATAGAGCAGGTTGTACTCGCGAAGGCTGGGGAACGGTGCGCTTTCCAAGCGCTCCATCTGAATGCGCAGCATGTACACCACGTCAAGCTCGGGCAGAGCTTCGTCCAAATACGGGGTAACCGCATCTGCTCCCAGAACCTCGGGCACAGCGGGAAGAAGCGTAGCGGGGGCAATGAGCGTTACATGCGCGCCCATGCGATGCAGTGCCGGAACCAGCGAGCCGCACACGCGCGAATGGGCAACGTCGCCCACAATGCCAACCTTCAGGCCCTCGAACGAGCCCTTTTCCTTCCAGATGGTGTACAGGTCAAGAAGCGCCTGCGTAGGATGCTGATGTTTGCCGTCGCCTGCATCGATTACTGCAGCGTTGGTGTGCTGCGAAACCACATAAGGAGTGCCTGCGCACTTGTGACGCACTACGAACATATCCACCTTCATGGAGTCCAGCGTGCGCACGGTATCGATAAGGCTTTCGCCCTTCACCGTGGAAGAGGCGCTGCCGCCCGCGTTGAGCGAGTCGCATGAAAGGCGCTTTTCAGCCAGCTCGAACGAGCCGCGAGTGCGCGTAGAAGGCTCAAGGAACAGGTTGCACACGGTTTTGCCGCGCAGCGCCGGAACCTTCTTGATGGGGCGTTCGTTAACCTCTTCGAAGGTGCGGGCCTGCTCCAGCACCGTCATGATGTCTTCGGCGGAAAGATCGTCGATGGAAAGCAAATGCTTATGCGCGAACATCAGCGCCTCCCTTCAGGGGCGCAGAGCCCACATGGCTGCCAGGTGCAACACGCGAAATGCGCACGCACGATTCGCCGTCTACTTCCTTCAAGAACAAGCGCACACTTTCGTTTGCGGCAGAAGGAACGTTCTTGCCCACGAAGTCGGCGCGAATGGGAAGCTCGCGGTGGCCGCGGTCGATGAGCGTGGCCAACTGGATGCGCGAAGGACGGCCGAAGTCCATAAGCGCATCGAGCGCCGCGCGGATGGTACGGCCAGTGTAGAGCACATCGTCTACCAGCACGATGGTTTTGCCATCGAGCGAAAACAGAATGTTGGTGCCCTGAACCACCGGTGAGATGTTTGAGATTGAATCGTCTCGATAGAAGCTGATGTCGAGCGCACCCACGGGAAGCTTCGTTCCCTCAATGCCCTCAATGAGCTTTGCCAGGCGATGAGCCAATATATCGCCACGCGTGACGATGCCTACGAGCGCCAAGTCTTGGCAGCCCTTGTTCTGCTCGAGGATCTGATGGGCCATGCGCGTAAGGGTCCTATCGATTTCGGACTCATCCATAACCACGGATTCCTCAAGTTCCGTTTCTTTCATGCACGCTCCTTTCGCAATTCGAAGTGCGTACAGCGAAAGCCGCTTTGCCTTGCGCCTGCAGCTGCGCCGCTGCGCCAAGGCACCCCCACCCAGATACTAAAAAGCCCCAGGCACGAGAGGGGCAATCAAAAATGCTTCTGCATACAGCTATGGCCAGGCCAGCGTTGCTTGCCGAAGCGATATGTTTGCACCTTATCGGTCTCTCTGTACCGCCATTAAAGGTCGAATCAATTATACGGCAGCAGACCTAGCTGGTCTACGGAAATACGGTACAGGCTGTTAAAGAAATGGGACAAACGGAAAAGCGGCTGCGCTCCCCTATTTGGCAGGGAACACAGCCGCCGATTTGAGCAACTTTTGAAGCTGCGTGTTAAGCTTCGCGCTTCAAGACACAGGCGAAATGGGCATCGTAGATGGGGCCGGTTACCTTTTCGCGATACAGAGCGTTGGTGGCAACGGTTTGCTGCACGGTAAAGCCCTTGCCTTGCGGGCTGGCCAAGAACGCATCGATGACGTCCTGGTTTTCTTCCTTCAGCACCGTGCAGGTGGCGAAGGTGAGCTGGCCGCCCTTGGCAACCAGGCGCGCGGCTTCTGCCAGCATCTTGGAGCCAACTTCGGCAAGCGAGGTTACGTCCTGCTCGTTCATGCGCCAACGGATGTCGGGATGGCGGCGCAGCGTGCCAATACCCGAGCATGGGGCGTCAACGAACACAGCATCGTAGCTTTCGGCTTCGAAGCTGGAAAGGTTGGTGGCGTCCTTCACGAACGTTTCGTTCTGGTTGATGTTGGCATTGGCCAGGTGCTTCTCACGCTCGCGGGTGCGTGCGGTATCCATGTCCAGCGTGTCAAGCGTTACCTGCTCGCCGAAGCGCGAAAGGGCAACGTTTTGCAGCATGATGGTTTTGGTGCCACGTCCTGCGCCGATTTCGAGCATGCGGTTGGGCTTTTCGGCAGGCATGGCAAGGGCCGCCACGCTCTGAGCGGCAACATCGGAAATAACCAACGCGCCTTCTGTCAGCATCTTGGCAACCTCTTCATCGGCTACCGCTTTACGTTCTGCAAAGCCGAATGCTGGGAAAGCGCATGGCAAGTCTACGTTCTTGGAAACGGGGACCACCTTAACGTGACGCTGGACCATGGATGCCAGGGCCTTGGGGCCGTCCACGCAGGCAAGGTTGAGCATGAAGAACAGCGGTGCGGGCTTGTTGGAGCGCTGCATGAAGCGCAAGGCTTCAGCTTGACCAAGCTCATTGGTGAGGCGCTGGGCCAACCAAAGCGGGAAGCCTTCCTGAGTGGCGGCAGCATTCACATCTTCTTCCACGTTGCCAAAGGGGAACGTTTCCTTCAGCTCAACCGCGCGGTGCATGGCGAAGTTGGCCACGCCGGAAGCGTAATCGGCGAAAGAGCGCACCAGCTCAACGGTTTGATCTACCGCAACATGATCGGGCTTGCCAAGGTAGAACACCTCGCAAAAGCCCATGCGAAGGGCATCGCGCACGGCAGGCTCGATGGTTTCAGGATTGTCGAGCACAGAATCGATGAGAGCATCAAGCGTGCCCTTGCGGGAAACCACTTCGGTGCAGATAACGCGAGCAAATGCCTTCTCGATTCCCGGGTTATCGGAATGGGTTACCAGCTCTTCTATGGCTTCGGAAAGATAGCAGCTGTTTTCGCGCACGTAGGTAAGCACCTCGTGCGAAAGCAGGCGCGCAGGCGTTGCCTTGGTGAAACGGCGCTTCTTCTGCTGCTGTTTGCCTTGGCCAGCGCGATAGCCCAAGCTCTTGGTGCCGCCAAGGCTCTGCGTGTTCTCGAACCCGCGGAAGCCCGTGCTCTGGCGCTGTTCGGTAGCACCTTCAGGCTTGGCGTTAAAATTGCGGTTGTTGCCGCGATCGTTGCGAGGGGCTCGATCGTTGCGGTTGTTGCCGCGACGGTCATCGCGGTTGAAGCGTGTACCGTTACCGCCGCGATCGTTGCGATTGCCGGGCTTGCCACCACGGCCTTCGAAACTGCGGCTGGGCTTGCGATTGCGGTCGCCACCGCGATATGCGCCCTTGTAGCCGGTTTCGGTACGGTCGGAACCGGGCTTGCTGCGGAACTGCTTGCGCTCTTCGCCCTCGGCGCTGCGGCGCTCGGCGTTGCCGTTGCTGCGGGGTTTTCCATTGCCCTTGAACCCGGGCTTGCCACCACGGCCTTCGAACTTGCGGCCGCCGGAACGGCCATTGCCGCCGGGCTTGCCGCCGCGATATCCGCCCTTGCCGTTTGCGCCGGGCTTACCACCGCGATACCCAGCTTTTCCATTGCCGGAAGGCTTGCCACGGTAGCCGCCCTTGCCGTTGCCACCCTGCGAATTGCCGGTGCTGCGCTTTTCGTTATCCATTGGTCTCCTGCCAATCTATGCCGCCCTGCTTGATTCCCTGAATTCCCGCCGCAAACGCCTTGGCGTCCATGGGCTTCTTTCCGTCGGGCTTGACGGCCGTTACCTCTATAACCTGCTGGGCATCGTTCATGCCCAAGTACAACCTTTTTGCCTGGAAGCGAACCTGGCCCTGAGGCAAGGGATCTTCCTTAAACTGCGGCGCCAATGCCACGCCTTGCAAAGCCAGCGGCTTGCCTGCGATGACGCATCGGCTAGGATGGCTTTCGCTTGCTGCGCGAACGCGGCGCTCTGCCTCTTCAGCGCTAAGACCTGGCGAAATATCCAACTCGCCCTTTTCGACCTTCACGGCATACGTTGCGCCCTCTTCCGATTGGGGCACCCACACCAAGCTGCCTTCGGATGCGAGCCTATCCAGTTGTTCCACCAAAGCCCGGCCGCCCACCTGGGCGAGCTCAGCAGTAAGCTCAAGCGCGGATTTATGCTCAATTGCCACACGGCGCTCGGCGCAAACCGCGCCCGTGTCCAAGCCTTCTTCCATTCGCATGATGCCAACGCCCGTTTCGGCATCGCCAGCCAAGATGGCGCGCTCGATAGGGGCAGCGCCGCGCCAGCGAGGAAGAAGCGACCCGTGCACGTTGATGCACCCATGCTTCGGTGCGTCCAACACACGCTTGGGCAGAATGGCGCCGTAAGCGGCAACACAAGCAACATCGGTGGTAAGGCCGTTCAAAGCCTCAAACGCCTCATCAGATTTCATGCTGGCAAATTCGAAAACAGGAACGCCCGCTTCTACGGCAACCTCCTTTACCGGAGAGGCAACCAGCTTTTTGCCACGGCCGCGAACAGCATCAGGGCGCGTGAAGCAGCCAACCACCTCATGGTTGGAAGCAATCAAAGCTTTTAGGATTTGGGCAGCAAAGAAAGGCGTGCCCATGAACACCACGCGCATCTTATTCGGTCTCCCCGGGCTTAGCTCCGTTGGCAAGGGCAATGTTGTAGTCGTGCAATGCCTTCACGCGTGCCATGGGCTCGCATGATTCGAACAGCGTGATGCCATCCAAATGATCGATCTCGTGCTGGAAGCAACGGCCAAGCAGGCCATCGCTTTCCATTTCAACTTCGTTGCCGTCCAAGTCGTAGAAACGAACACGCGAAATCTCATGACGGGTGATGGGCACCGAAATGCCTGGGATGGAAAGACAGCCCTCATCGAGGGTTACCAGCTCGCCTTTGGTTTCCACAACCTCGGGGTTCACCAGTACCAAAGGGTTCGATTCGCCATCAGGGCCGTCGTAGCAGTCGATTACAACCATGCGGATGTTCAGACCCACCTGCGGGGCTGCCAAACCGCAGCCGTTGTTGGCGTACATTGTGCGCAGCATCTGCTTCGAGAGCTTCTTCAGCTGCTTATCGCCCACCTTGCAGGGCTCGCAAACCTGGCGAAGCATCGGGTCTGGCGAAAGGACGATGTTCATTGACCTCATGGGGCTTCCTTCTCCTGTTGTCAAAAGCTGCGAAAACGCCTCGCAGCAGAAATATCACAGGAGTTGAGTATACCAGCGAAGTTAACGCCGAAGCGCGGGCTACTCGCTCTTCACATGACCAGAACGAAGGCTGTTAAGCTCCGACTGCAGAACCAAGATGCTCTGGAAAATCATGTCGCTTTCTTCTTTGCTTTGCGCAAGGGCCATTTGACCGCGCATTTCAGCGATGGCCTGTTCCATATCGCCGATGGCAAGCTCGTCGGCAAGGAAGCGCAGCGTTTCATGGGCTGGCGCATCGGGAGGAAGAGAACATGCGGTAAGCACTCGGGAAGCAAAGCGGTTGCGTTCTTGGGCACGGGTAATCAGCTCGGCAGCTGTGATGCTGGGATACACGGATACAAGCTCCATAAGAGCCTGGGCAAGTTCGGCATGTACTTTCTCATGCCAGTCGGTTTGACCAAGCTCGTTCATGAATTCGCAGATCATAGCAGGGTTTTGCGCACTCAAGCTCAAGAACTCGCGCTCGATTCGCAGCCTATTGCGCTCAGCCGGCGAAAGATTGGCTGCTCGGCTGGGACGCCTGGCGGGCTGAGCGGAACGCTGCTCGTATTCCACCTGCGAGGGAGCTTTCAAGGTTTCAAGGCGCGCCATCAAATCGCTTTCACGCGCGTGGGTTTTATGCGCGATGTACACAGCGTAGTCCTTCGCCAGAAGTGAATCTTTGATTGGGGCAAGAACGGCAAGCGCTTCGGTAATGGCACGGGAGCGACCTTCGGGGGAAGTAAGATCGAAGCGCGAAAGTCGGCGATCTATGCCGAAGCGGATAAGGGGCACGGCGCCTTCCAGCACCTGCGAAAACGCCTCGGCACCATGTGCTGCAATAAACTCTGCGGGGTCAAGGTTGTTAGGCAAGGTAACCGCGCACAAATCAACGCGAGTAACGCCCGCCTCAGGCGTAACGGAAGAGTCGATGAACTGCAGGGCTCGGTCGGCCGCACGCTGACCAGCCTCATCACCATCGAACAGGTAGATTATGCGCTTTTTTGCATGGTGCGAAAGCAAACGGATGTGCTGGCGCGTAAGCGAGGTGCCCAGCGTTGCCACAACATTGGTAAAGCCCGCTTCATGCAAGGCAATCACGTCGGTATAGCCTTCCACCACAATGGCATCGCCCGTGCTGGTCATGCGGGCCTTTGCCTTGTCGAGCGCAAACAGCACTTCCGACTTATGGAAAATGGGGGTGTCGCCCGTGTTCAGGTACTTCGGCTCGCCCTGGCCTATAACGCGGCCGCCAAAAGCAATGCAATCGCCACGCTGGTCGTTGATGGGGAACATCACGCGGTTGAAGAAGCGATCGTTCACTCCCCCCTGGCTGCGAACGGCAACATTCGCCTCAACCATTTCCTTGTCTTTGAAGCCCAGCGAGCGCAAATGAGTTACCAGCTTGCGATGCCCAGGGGCATAACCGAGGTTCCAAGACTCAGGCACACTGCCGCCCAAGTCGCGACCCGAAAGGTATGCGCGTGCCGCAGCAGGACCCTCATCGCCTGAGCGCATGAGAAGCATATGGTAGTAGTTTGCGGTTTCAGTGCAGCAGGCCTTCAGGCGAGCCTTCTGGCTGTGCGCCTTGGTTGCTTGGGCGGATTCTGAAAGCTCGATGTTGGCACGGCGGGCCAGAAAGCGCACAGCATCAACGAAATCAACGTCGTCGAGCTTACGCACATAACTGATTATGTCGCCGCCTTCGCCGCAGCCGAAGCAATGCCAGGTTTGCGATACGGAATCAACCTTGCATGAAGGGGTTTTCTCCTGATGGAAGGGGCAGCAGCACCAGAAATCCTTACCGCGCTGACGCATAACGCTGCGCTCGCCGAACAGCTCCACCAAATCGTTGGCTTCGCGTACCTTGCGTATGTCCTCGTCACTGAAGATGTTGATTCCTTCACTGTCTGGTTTTGGTGTTGCCAATGAGTCCTCGGCTCACCCGCTACCCTGCCGACCGGCTTTGGGGTTGGGTCCATGACCTCGGTTCGCCCGTTCCGCTGTTCAGGTTTTGTTTTCATTGAAAACAAAACCTTCATGCGCTGCACTGCTTCAAGCTTTAAAAGAAGATTTCTATCGGAAATCTTACAGGATCAGTGTTTGGAATTCACCTCGTGCCATAGCCCGAACCCCAAAGCCTGCACATCCAAAACACCAGTTCAAAAAGCAAAATTAATCCAGCGGAAGGGTTCGGCAGTACTCGATGTTGCCCATTACGGTACGAATGAGCTCTTCGGTGCTGTCGAATTTGATCATGGGGCGCAAAAACTCCACGAACTCCACTTCGATGGATTCACCGTAGATGTCTTTGTTGAAGTCCAGAATGTGCACTTCGCAGGTGGCATCGGTGGCATCCTTGAACACGGGGGAAACGCCCATGGAAACTGCAGCACGGTAGCGCACACCGTCCACGATGGCGTAGGCTGCATACACGCCTTCGCCCAGAACGCGGCGCTCCGGCTCGATATACAGGTTAGCCGTACTGAAGCCCATGTCGGCGCCTTCGCCGCGGCCGGGGCGCACCTGCTCTACCAGGCTGAAGCGGCGACCAAGAAGCTTAGTGGCCTCATCCAAATCGTGCGCCATCAGAAGCTTGCGAATGCGCGTTGCGGTGATGGGCGCGCCATCGGCGCTCTGCAGGTTGTGGGCGTCAATATGCGTGCCCTGCTCTGCGCCCCATTCGCCTAAGTCAGAAACAGAGCCTGCGGCTTTGCACCCAAAGTGAAAGTCCAGGCCGACATGCAAGTGCGCTGGAGCATGGCCGTTGAAGGTCTTTGCAAGAAATTCGGTGGGGCTCAACGCGGCAAAATCGCGTGTGAAGGGCAGAGCAACCACAGCATCAACGCCGCTGGCCATAAGGCGCTCAATGCGACGCTCGTTGCTGAGCAGCTTGCGCAGACGGTCGGGATGGAAAATCTCGTCCGGGTCGATGTCGAAGGTTAGCGCGATGGACTGACCGCCTGTTTCGTGAGCGGTTTCCTGTGCGCAGGAAAGCAAGTATTGATGACCTTTGTGCACGCCGTCGAACACGCCGAAAGCGCAAGATGAATTCTCGAACAGCGAATGATCGAACTGCTCGTTGACTTTATAAAGCTGTGCCACGTTCAACACCTATCGAAAACATGCATCGACAACGGTAGCGATGCTCGGACTCATGGTACTCGTACAACGCCTTAAGGCGGTTGGCGGAAACAACTCCCACCACTTCCCCATCCTTGGGCGGGCTGGCCGAAGCGAACACGCTGGTGGTGCATGCGCAAGGCGCAAAAGCATCCACGCGAATGGGCTCATTCAAATGAAGCGCCCGTTCGGGCAGAATGGCGCCGTTGTCTACTTTAGCTGCCACTTCATCGCGCACGAAGGCATAACGACAACCAAGCACACGAAGCGGATCTAACTGGGCACTGTTCGGGTTGGCCTCCAGCTCTTCGAGCGAAAAGCATTCCTCTAGCGAAACGTTGCCCGAAATAACGCGCTCGAGCGAGCTCACATGCGCCGCGGAATCTAAATCACGGCCCATATCGCGGGCAATCGCACGCATATAAGTACCCTTGGAAACGCTCATTTCCACAACCCATTCAGGCAAGCGGCGGCCGTCATCGGCGATAACCTCGCGCACTTCCTTGAGCTCGGCATCGTAGATTTCGAACTCGCGCGGCTCCAGATTGATAACCGTGCCCTTGCGCGCAGCATCGTACGACTTTCGGCCATTCACCTTGATGGCGGAATACACAGGGGGTACCTGCATACCCTTACCAACCATGCTGGCAATATGAGCCTTGGCGAATTCCTCTTCGAATAGCTGGCTTGAAACAGCAGCGGTCTTCGTTACTGCGCCTTCAGAATCATCGGTTTCGGTGCCTATGCCGAACAAAACGCCCATGCGGTAGCGCTTGCCATGGCCTTCCATATACGCGTCCAGGCGCGTGGCGGGGCCAACGCACACCAGCAAAACACCCGAAGCCAACGGGTCGAGCGTGCCAGTGTGCCCCACACGGCGTTCATTGAATATGCGCCTGCAGCGGTTAACCACATCATGCGAGCTCATGCCAACAGGCTTGTTTACTGGCACAATGCAGCTCAAGCCCGAACTTCCCCTTTTAGCCATAACTAGAAAGCGCCCCCACCGAAGCACATTTCATTGACTGTTTTGGGAACTTCGATGAGCGCTTCTTCCATAGAGCCATGAAAAGTGAACCCGGCCGCGGCTTTGTGGCCGCCGCCATCGAAGCTACGCGCAACCTGAGCCACATCAGTGTCATCATCTTTGGCACGCATGCTGCCACGGATTTCACCAGGGGCGTTTTCGCGCAGAATAAGAGCCACACGCACTCCGCGAATAGAGCGCAGCGTGTCGATAAGGGCTTCGGAGTCGGCCTTTACCGCATTGCACTCATCGAAGTCGGCCTTGGTGAGGTGCGAGAAAACGAACTTGCCTTCGCAGGCGAACTGCATACGATCAAGCAAGATGCGTTCAAGCTGCAGGCTGGGAAGCGAGCGGTTCTGGAAGAACTCGCGGCTGATGGTTACCGGATCGGCCCCCGCATCCATCATTTCTGCGGCAAGCCTGAAAGCTTCCGAGTTGGTGTTCTGGAAAGCAAAGCGGCCCGTATCGGTAATAAGGCCGGTAAGGGCACATTGCGCCGAACGCGGAATAGCCATGCCCATGATGCGGCACACCTTCCATATCAGCATGCTGGCAGAAGGAGAATCGGCATCGGTGTAGCTGTACTCCGACATAACGGAGTCGACCGCATGATGGTCGATGGTGATGGTGGTTTCGGCCTGCTCCTGAATAGCAGCGGCATCACCCAGACGCTCCTTAGTGGGAACGTCAACCGCAATAAAGGTTTTACAGGTGCCAGTAAACTCGGATGCAGGAATCATCTTTCGCATGCCAGGCATGAACATCAAGTTCGCATCCACCTTGTCGTTCTTGGCAAGAACACAGGTAACGTTCTTTTCCTGCTTCACCAGAGCATGATAGAGCGCAAGCTGCGAACCCAGGCAGTCGCCATCGGGGTTAACATGACCGCAGATGACGAAATCGTCGAGCTCCATCAGAAGCTCGGCGATTTCGGTAAGCGTGGTATTGGTTTGAGGCGTAGGCATTAGTCCTCTTCGCTTGAATGGTTTCGGGCAGCATCACGCGCCAGAGCATTGGCAATGCGCTCGGCTTCATCGACGCTGCTATCCAACATAAAACGCAGCTCAGGCGCAACTCGCCAAGAAAGCTTCTTGGCCATTAGGCTGCGAATACGGCCCGCAGCAGCCTGAAACGCTGCAGCGGTTTCCACGTAGCGCGAAGGCTCGGTGGTGTAGTAAACGTTGGCAACCGAGCGGTCGAAGCTCACTTCGCACGCAGTGATGGTAACCATGTTCAGGCGCGGGTCGCTGATCTCGAAAAGCAAGATACTGGCAATAACCTCGCGCGCCTGCTCGTTTACCTTGCGACTGGAAGAACCTTGCTTCATTACTCGGTCCTCTCAACCTCAACGATTTTGTAACCCTCGATGGTGTCGCCCACCTTGATATCCTGATAGCCTTCGATGCCGATACCGCATTCGTAACCACGGGCAACGGTTTTAACGTCGTCCTTGAAGCGGCGCAGCGAAGCAATGTTGCCTTCGTAGATAACGGTGCCGTCGCGCACGATACGAACCTTGTCGTCGCGGGAAAGCTCGCCTTCCACGATGTAGCAACCAGCAACAGTACCTGCCTTGGGCACCTTAAACGTATCGCGAACCTCGGCAATGCCGGTGTCCTGCTCAACAATATCGGGCGAAAGCAGGCCAACGCGTGCAGCGTTGATGTCTTCGATTGCCTGATAGATAACACGGTACAGACGAATGTCCACCTTTTCGCGCTCGGCAACCTCACGGGTTTTACCGGTAGGACGAACATTGAAGCCGATGATGATAGCGTCAGATGCAGCTGCCAGCGTAACGTCGGTTTCGGTAATGCCACCAACGGCAGCATGGATAATGTTGATCTTTACCTCGGACTGGTCCATCTTCGAGAAGGCATCGCGCAAAGCTTCGATGGAGCCCTGAACGTCGGCCTTTACAACCAGGTTGAGGTCGGTGGTCTTGCCCTCCTCGATGCGGTTGAACAGGTCGTCCAAGCTCATGTGGGAAAGGTTTTCCTGCTTGGCCAAGCGCTCACGCAGCGCGCGCTCCTCTGCCAAACGGCGTGCATCGCGCTCGTCTTCGAACACGCGGAACTCGTCGCCTGCGGTGGGAACGGAATTCAAGCCCAAGATCTCTACAGGGTCGGCAGGCTTTGCAGCGTCTACATGGTTGCCGCGCGGTGCCACCAAAGCGCGAACCTTGCCGTAGGAAGTGCCGGCAACAACCACATCGCCAGGATGCAGGGTGCCGCGGGCAATGAGCATGGTGGCAACAGGGCCACGGCCCTTGTCGAGGTTAGCCTCGATAACGAAGCCAGATGCGGGAGCATCGGGGTTGGCCTTCAGCTCAAGAACATCGGCCTGCAGAAGAATGGTTTCAAGCAAGTCGTCGATGTGCAGGCGCTTCTTAGCGGAAACGTCTACAAACATGTTCTGACCGCCCCAATCCTCGGGGATGATGCCATATTCGGTGAGTTCCTGGCGAACGCGGTCGGGCGTAGCGCCGGGCTTATCGATCTTGTTCACAGCCACAACGATGGGTACATCGGCAGCCTTTGCATGGTTGATAGCCTCAACGGTCTGCGGCATTACGCCGTCGTCTGCGGCAACAACCAAAACAATAACGTCGGTTACCTGGGCACCACGGGCGCGCATTGCGGTAAATGCCTCATGGCCAGGGGTGTCGATGAAGGTGATCTGACGGCCGTTGATGTTAACCACCGAAGCGCCAATGTGCTGGGTAATGCCGCCGGCTTCGCCTTCGGCAACGCCGGTGTCACGGATTGCGTCGAGCAGCGAGGTCTTGCCGTGGTCAACATGACCCATAACGGTAACAACCGGCGGACGCATCTTAAGGTCTTCCTCGGAGTCGTTGTATACAACAGCGAACTCTTCTTCAGGCGAAACGACACGAACCTTGCGATTCAGGTCGTCGGCGATGAGCTCGATAAGATCGTCGCTCATGGTCTGGGTAAGGGTAAGCGGGCTGCCCAGAAGGAACAAGCGCTTGATAACGTCGTTCGGGGAGGTTTCAACCAGCTCGGCGAACTGAGCTACGGTAGAGCCCTGCGGAATTTCCACCACAGACTCGTCCAGAACGAGCGTGGGGTCCAAGCCCTTCTGCAATGCTTCCTGCTCGGCACGCTCGCGTGCCTCGGCCTCGCGCTTTTCCTTGCGCTTCTTGCGACGACCCTGGCCGTCGTGGCTGGCAGCCTCTACGGCAGCGCGTGCCTCAGCCAGAACCTTGTCGCGCTGAAGCTTTTCGGCCTGAACTGCCATCTGGGCATAGCGGTCTTCAGGCTGAGCGTTCGCTGCCTGCTCCAACTCGGGAACGGAAGGCTCGAAGCCCTTGCGCTGACCCTTCTTGCCCTTGCCACCGCGACCCGCCTTCTTGGCGGCTGCCGCAGCTTCCTTTTGCTGCTTAAGGCGCTCGTTTTCAGCGTTGATCTGATCGAGCAGCGAAGAAAAGCCCGACTTGGGTGCAGGAGCAGCCTTGTGCTGTTTCTTGGGTGCAGCGGCGGCAGGCTTGGAAGCCTTGCGACCACGGTTGTGAAGAGCTTCTTCAACAGCCTGCTTCTTGGCAACCTCGGCTGCACGCGCTGCAGCTGCGGCACGCTCCTTGGCCTCGGCCTTTTCGCGCTCTACACGCTCACGCTCGCGCTCGATCTGGGAAGCAAGGCTCTCAAACGGGGAATTGGAGATCTTGCGCTTAGGAGCAGTTTCCTTTTCCTTGGCAGCCTTTGCCTCTTCGCGACGGGCGCGCTCAGCTTCGCGCTGCTCGCGCTCCTTTTCCATAGCGGCACGGCGCTCTGCCTTTTCTTCCTTTTCGCGCTCGGCTTCTTTGGCCTGCTCTTCGGCGAGCTTCTTTGCTTCCTCGTCTTCGAGCTTGCCGGCGCGCTGCTTGATTTCAGGCGCAAGGTTCTTGCGAACCTTTTCAACATAAGCTTCTTGGAGAATGCTGGCATGGCTCTTTGCGGGGATCTTCATCTCCGCCAAGCGATCGAGCAGCTCCTTGCTTGTCATATCAAATTCTTTTGCCAATTCATGTACTCGCATGCCAGGCATATGGTTCTCCTCGTCTACTAATCCTCGTTCGAGAGCGCAGAGCGCAGCTGCTGGGCGATGCGCTCACAGTCGTTTTCTGTCAACTTCGTGCGAAGCGCCGAATCGAGGCGCTTGGTTTTCATGGCCTTTTCCAGGCAGGCTACGCTGCAAAGGTAGGCTCCGCGGCCGTTTTTGCGGCCCGTGGGGTCGAACACCACTTCACCTTCAGGAGTGCGCACAACCCGAAGAAGCTCGTTCTTCGAGTTGGTGCCCCTGCAAACCACACAGGTTCGCTGGCGGGTATTTCCGGCCACGTTTGCCAAGCTCTACTCCCCATCCTCCATTGCAGCATGGATACCGCAGTAGCGGTAACCGGGACGTGCATGGTTGCGACAACGCGAGCCGTCTTCGCTCATGTAGGCGCACAGGCCGTCCTCGGACTCTTCAAATTCCTCTTCGTCGATAAGCGCATCGGTTACCAATGGCTCGCCAGCGAAGGAAGCGGATTTGATGTCAATGTGCCAACCGGTAAGACGTGCAGCAAGGCGGGCGTTCTGACCTTCCTTGCCGATGGCCAGGGAAAGCTGGTCATCGGGGACGATAACGGTTGCGTAGTTGTTTTCCTCGTCGATATCCACGCGGGTAACGCGAGCGGGCGAAAGTGCGTTGGAAACGTAAACAGCAGGGTTTTCGTTCCACTGGATAACGTCAACGCGCTCGTTGCGCAACCCTTCAACCACCATGCGCACGCGAGAGCCCTTAGGACCTACGCAGGCACCTACCGGGTCGAGGTTGGGCTCACGGGAGGCAACGGCCACCTTGGAGCGCTCGCCGGGCTCGCGGGCAATGGACTTGATTTCCACCAGTCCATCATAGATTTCCGGAACCTCGATCTCGAACAAACGACGGATAAGATCGGGGTGGGTGCGGGAAACCACGATGGAAGGACGAGCGTGCTCACCGCGGGCACGGGGCTCGTCGGTGCTGGGGTCGCGTACTTCAACAATGAGCGTCTTCAGGCGCTGGTTGTGACGGTAGCGCTCATTGCGCTGACGCTCATTGCGCTCGTCGGGATTGCGCTTCAGGTCGTAGTGCGGAAGCTCGGCCTCGACGCCATCGCGGATCTTGATGATGGTGAAATCGGGCGTGCCCTGCAAAACGGTGCCGGTTACCAAGTCGCCCACGCGGCTGGAGAACTCTTCGTAGATGCTCTGACGACCGGCGTCGCGCACGATAGAGCCGATTACGTTCTTCGCATTCAAGGCGGCAATGCGACTTACGTCGTCGGGCGTAACGTCACGCTCCTCGAACTCGGAGTACTCGCCTGTTTCCTCGTCGGGCTCGCCTACGGGAATGAGCTCGTACACGTAGATCTTGCCGGTGTTGCGGTCGATGGTTACGCGTGCATCGTATTCAAGGTCGAGGATATGCTGATAGCTCTTGGCCAAGGAAGCCTCAAGGCGCTCGATAAGGTAAAACTCATCGATCTTGCGCTCGTGGGCCAAAGCCTGCAAGGCTTCGATCAACTCAGATGTTGCCATGGAAAGAGTCCTTTCTACCCGCTGAAATCTATAGTGCCAATAACGTGCGCCTTCTTGATGCGCTCGAACGGGAGGGCGAATTCCTGCCCCTCAACCTCCACGAGCACGGCGCCTTCCTTCATGCCTTTGAGGATGCCCGTCCACTTGGTGCGGCCTTCATGAGGCTGCATAAGCGTGATCTGCACCTTTTCGTCGGCGAAACGTTCGAAATGCTGGGGCGTGCGAAGCGGACGGTCGATACCGGGCGAAGATACCTCTAAGGTATAGGCACCCGGGAACGGATCAAGCTCGTCCATAAGCTCGCCAACCCACTTCTGGGATGCTGCAAGCTCATCAAAGCCGATGCCTCCTTCGCAGTCGAGGTAAACGCGGATGGTGGGCGCTTTGCGAGACCCAACCACCTCAACGGTGACGATTTCCAAATTATGCGCTGTGGCCTGGGGCTCCAATGCCTCAAGCAGCTTGCGTTCCTTTGCGCTCAGCAATTGCGTTACCTCCTTCTAAAACCCCGAACAAACAAAAGAAGCGGGTACAAGGCCCACTTCCTCCAAACATCGAAAGCTAAACGTGTTTTCACACGCCATATTTTTATAGCACAGGTTGGGTATTTGCACCAGACCCCTATTCCCTGCCCTAAGCAGCTGGATCAGCTTCGGGATACAGGGCATCAAACGCAGCTTCCGAAACGGAATTGCCGTTCTTCAGGTCGGAAGTGATGGGCGCCAAGATTTCCGAGCCATGGCTGCTGGGCGAGCTGTAGGAAAGCGAGATTTCCCATGACTGGCTAATTACGCCCAGCCTATCAAGCAAGTAGCCGTGCAACTCGTCGATTTTCTGGTACTTTGCATATGCTTCACTGCTCTGGGCAACATTTGCCTGCTGGCACTTCGAGGCAAGCTCTTCACGCGAGGCAGTGATTTCTTCGATTGTTGCCGTGCACTTGTCGGCGTAGGCTTGGCGCGTGCTGGATTTGGTTACCAGGTAATAGCCCTCCAAGTCGGCTACACGCGTATCACAATCGGTTCGCCAAGAAGCCAGATCCTTATAGGATGAAGAAAGGTCATTCACGAAATCGGTTTCGGAATAGGATTTCTTCGCGCTCTGGCTAGTTGCTGCATCGGGAACCTGTTCCTGCTCCTGCTTCTTTTCAGCCGTAGGCGAAGGTGCAGTTTGCTGCTGTTGCATAAGGTCGGCAACAAGGCCATCCCATGCGTTTTTGATTTGAGGAGCAAAATAAGCCGCCGCAACGATAAGGGCAATGATAAGGATGGCGCCCAGGAAAGGCTTCCACGGGAAGGGGTTCTTGCGCACGCCCTGCTTGTACGTCTTCGCATCGCGGTCTACATCGGCCACTACCTGGCCACGCGAAGAAACGATGCGCTGCATGGGCATGGTAACGAACGGATCCTTGGCACCAAGCTCGGGGATGGCGGTAAGGTCTTCAACAGGCTTGTTAACCTCGGGCACTTCCACTTTTTTGGAAGGGTCGAGGGGGTTGCCGTCCTTATCGGTATAGGAACGGTCTTTCACCAAGGGAAGCTTGGTGGTGCTAGAGGGAGAAACGGCATCGGTGTAGACGATCTGCTCTTCGGCAGCCGCAATACGAGCCTTCATATCAACGACAAGGGAGCCGCAGCGCGGACACTGCAGCTCCTTGTCGTCGATCTTTGTTCCGCACTCCAGGCAGTACAACTATTTTGCCTTGTCGTTCTTGTGGGAAATAAGGCGGTTCAGGGCGTTGATGTAGGCCTTCGCAGAAGAAACCACGATGTCGCCGTCGGCGCCACGGCCGGTGAACACTTCGCCATCGGCGTCGGTAACGCGCATGGTTACCTCGCCCAAAGCATCAATGCCGCGGGTAACGCTCTGTACAGAGAACTCGGTAAGGTCGTTTTCGATGTCGATGATTTCGTTGATGGCCTTAACCAGGGCATCAACAGGGCCGGTGCCGGTAGCGCAGGAAACGAAATCGCGCTCTTCGCTGTCGCGCAGGGTGATGGTTGCGGTAGGCGTAAGGGGCTTGCCGCAGCTGATCTGCACAGACTCGAGCGTGTAGTGGGCAACCTGGTTGCGGCCCTGCTCACCGAGCAAGGACTCCAGGTCTTCGTCGTATACTTCCTTCTTCTTGTCGGCCAAGTCGAGGAAAGAGTTGTACAGGTCTTCGAATGCCTGACCCTCTACCTTGTAGCCCAGAGCCTCTACGCGATGGCGAAGGGCTGCACGGCCGGAACGGGCAGAAAGAATGATGGAGCTCTGGCCAGCGCCAACTTCACGCGGGTCGATGATTTCGTAGGTTTCACGCGACTTGATAACGCCGTCCTGGTGAATACCGGAGGAATGTGCGAATGCGTTTGCGCCAACAATGGACTTGTTGGGCTGAACCACAAAGCCGGTGATGGAGGAAACAAGGCGGGAAGCGCGAACGAATTCGCGGGTGTTGATGTCGGTGTGGGCGTTGAGCTCCTTGCCGTGCATCTTCATGCCCATGACCACTTCTTCCATGGCCGTATTGCCTGCGCGCTCGCCCAAGCCGTTGATAGTGCACTCCACCTGACCGGCACCGTTGGCAACGCCCGCCAGCGAAAGGGCGGTGGCCATGCCAAGGTCGTTGTGGCAATGAACGGAAATGGTTGCCTTGTCTACGTTCTTGACGTTTTCCATCAGGAACTTGATGCGGCGGCCGAACTCTTCAGGCAGGGAGTAGCCGGTGGTATCGGGAATGTTGACCACGGTTGCGCCTGCGGCGATAACGGCTTCCACGACCTTGGCCAGGAACTCGTAGTCGGAACGGCCTGCGTCTTCGCAGTAGAACTCAACGTCGTTCACATACTTCTTAGCGTACTTGGTGGCGTTGACGGCGCGCTCGATGATCTTTTCGGGCGTGGTGCGGAGCTTATCGTAGATGTGGCTGTGGGAAACGCCGATGCCCGTGTGGATGCGGGGGCGCTTGCATTCAGCCAAGGCGCGAGCTGCAGAATCGATGTCCTTTTCAACAGCGCGGGTAAGGGCACATACAACGGCCTTGTCGCCTACTTCGGCGGCAATCTGCTGAACAGACTTGAAGTCGCCAGGGGAAGACACAGGGAAGCCTGCTTCGATGACGTCTACGTTCAAGCGAAGTAGCTGACGCGTAATAACCAGCTTTTCCTCGGAGTTCATGGAAGCGCCGGGCGACTGCTCGCCGTCGCGCAAAGTGGTGTCGAAGATTGCGATCTTACGAGTCATCTTGCAAACCTTTCGTGTCGGTAATTCATCGTATGAACTATAACGCATTTTTTCGGTGAGCGGCGCTTCAACGAAGCCTTTAAATACACTCTTTTCAGCACAACCAGTGACCCGATTCGCAAGAAAGCCCCGAACCCAAGGGGAACGAGGCTTTCAAGCTATGACTAAACAGCATCTAAGAGGTTGTTGAGTTCCACAAAGGGAGGGGCCTAGACTGCTGCTTCGTCCTTTTCGCCGGTGCGGACACGGATAACGCCTTCGATGTCCGAAATGAAGATCTTGCCATCTCCAACCTCACCGGTACGAGCAACCTTGACAATCAAGTCAACGAGCTCGTCAACGCGGGAATCTTCCACACAGATCTCGAACTTGACCTTTGGGATCATGTTCAGGAACACTTCGCTGCCGCGGAAATATTCCTTCCAGCCGTGCTGGCTGCCGCAACCATGAACCTGATAGATGGTCATGCCGGAGATTTTTGCCTCGAAGAGGGCTTCCTTGAGGGGTTCAAGCTTTTCGGGACGAACGACTGCTGCAATACGCTTCATGTTCATTCACTCCTTTATTAGTCCAAGCCGATGAAGGCGGGGTATGCGGACTCGCTGTGTGCTGCGAGGTCCATGCCGGATGCTTCCTCTTCCTTGCTTACGCGAAGGCCACCAAAGATTGCCTTGACGATGAGGCCGATGATGAGGGAGCCGAGACCAACGAATACCACGGTTACCAGGATGCCCAGGCACTGAGCGCCGAGAAGCGTGGGGTCGCCGGTGTAGATAAGACCGCCGAAGTCGGTCCAGGAAAGCTCAGGCACGCAGAACACGCCGGTGAGGATGCCGCCAACTACGCCGCCAACTGCGTGGCAACCGAAGGCATCGAGTGCGTCGTCGTAACCGATTTTTGCCTTGGCAAAGGAAATTGCGAAGTAGCAGATAGGGGAAACGATGAGGCCCATGACGATTGCCGCCCAAGGATCAACGAAGCCGGCTGCCGGAGTGATAACGACCAGGCCAGCTACCAGGCCGGTTGCGGCGCCAACCAAGGTGGGCTTGCCGGTTTTGATGGAATCAACGATCATCCAGGAGATCATTGCAGCGCCAGAAGCGATGAAGGTGTTGAACAGGGCCAGGCCAGCGATGCCGTCAGCAGCGAATGCGGAGCCGCCGTTGAAGCCGAACCAACCGAACCACAGAAGGGTTGCGCCAAGAACAACGAAGGGGACGTTGTGAGGGCGATGGTTAACAGCACCGAAGATGCGACGCTTGCCAAGCAAGATGCACAGGATAAGACCGGTCAAGCCAGAGCTGATGTGAACTACATCGCCGCCAGCGAAGTCGAGTGCGCCGATCTGGTCGCCGATGAAGCTGCCGTCGCCGCCCCAAACCATGTGGGCCAGAGGTGCGTAGATAAGCACGATCCAAATGGTGATGAAGGTGATGAAAGCACCGAACTTCATGCGGCCGGAAAGGGAGCCGCCTACGATTGCTGCGGTGATGCAAGCAAATGCTGCCTGGAAGGCCATGTCGATGACGTGGGGATAAGTGCTGTCACCGGGATCCTGGGCTTCGTTGAGCATTTCGGTAACTGCGCCTACGCAACCGAGCTGATCAAAACCACCGAAGAAGGCGTTCGATCCGTCTCCGCCATAAGCGATAGACCAACCTGCGAGTACCCATACGATTGCTACAACTCCGATAATCACGAAAGACATGAACATGGTGTTGACCACGTTTTTACGACGCGCAAGTCCGCCGTAAAAAAATGCAACGCCCGGAGTCATGAGAAAGACCAGCATTGCGCTAACGAGCATGAATGCGGTCGCTCCTGTGTCAAGCATTGTGCGTACCTCCTAAATATTCGTTCGAGCACA
>CAZQWR010000011.1:0-22899 GCA_964597085.1 uncultured Cryptobacterium sp. | reverse complement strand
GAATTTCCGCCAGGCAGGCCAGAGCCGCCCAAACGTGGCGACGAGTCATAACCAGCCGAAGCGCGTTCGGCCAACGGCTGGCCTGCAGCAGAAGAAACAACGCGCAAGTTATCTCGCCGCTGACGATACTCCCCTTCGTTGCTGGAATCAAAGGATATGCTCAGCAAAATGCCCACCAGCATCAAAGAAGAAACAAGCGAGGAACCGCCCGAAGAAATAAAAGGCAGGGGCTTGCCCGTTGTAGGAGCCAGTCCCATAACGCAAGCGATATTCAAAAAAGCCTGGAACACAATCATCGTAGTAAGCCCAGCGGCGACATAGGACATAAACGGGCTGCGAGCCTGTTGCGCAATGCGGAACCCGCCCCAAAGAAAAGCAAGGAACGCAACGATAACAACCGCACCGCCAAAGAAGCCCAGTTCATCGCCGATGATGGCAAAAATGAAGTCAGTTTCAGCTTCGGGCAAATACTGCAGCTTTTCGTATGAATTGCCAATGCCAGAACCAAAGAATCCACCAGAGCCTAAAGCCAAATAGGAATGCACCAACTGGTAACCCGTGCCCTGGGCATCGGCCCAGGGGTCGGTAAAGCTGAAAAAGCGCTGAGCGCGATATGGCTGGAACCAGATCATCACCAAGGCAAACGCAACAAGAGCAACAATAATTGCAACCATGTATTTGACGGGCGTCCCCGAGCAGAAGAGCACAGCCACGAGCCCAACCAAGCAAATGATGGTTGTGCCCAAGTCAGATTGGGCTATAAGGATGAAAATAAGCGGCAGGATAATCAAGGCACAAGGCTTAAGCAAGTCCCATCCACTGATGTTGCCCTCCCAGTATTCCTCTACATACTTTGCCGCCATAATCACCAACGCGATTTTTGCGAACTCGGAAATCTGAAGCGAAACAGGGCCGATAACAAGCCAGCGCCTTGCGCCCAGGCCAACCGTACCCAATGCCGCAGTAAGAACCAAACCGGCAATGCAGATCAAGTAGAACCAACGGCCAATAGGGCCCCGCCAATGACCTTCTTTTGCGAGCTTTGCAATAAGAACCGCAGCAAGAACGCCAATGAAGGCAAATATGACTTGCTTCACGGTTTCGCCCGTTGGGTTGCCCTGTTCTACCAATGAAGTGATAGAAGAAGAGGAATACACCATTACAAGACCAACCACCACCAAAAGAGCAGTGGAAAGAATTACCAATAACCTGGGTACCATTACTTGCGCAGAAGCGCTTTTAAGGAATGATTTCGAGGGCGATTTGGTGCGTTTAGATTCTGTGTTTCGCTCCCGGGACATTTCTTACTCAGGCACCCCGCTTCGCTGCTCTATCGGCAACCAGCTTCTTGAACACTTCGCCACGTTCTTCGAAGCAGCTGAATTCGTCGAACGAAGAGCATGCAGGCGAAAGCGTTACGATGTCGCCCGCTTCAGCATGCAAAAGCGCCTCATCGAGCGCAGCTTCCAAATTGGCTGCGGAATATACCGGCAGCTTGGCGCCCTCGAAAGCAGCTAAAAAGCGTGCGCCGGCAGCACCAAAGCACACAACGGCCTTGCAGTGCTCTTCGGCGCCAGCAACCAGCTCGGCTAGGTCGGTGCCCTTGTCGCACCCACCCAGAAGAACAATGGGGCGCTCTTCACCGAAGGCTGCAAGTGCTTTCAGCGTGGCATCCACGTTGGTGGCCTTGGAATCGTTGTAGCACTGCACGCCCTGCACGGTTCCGCAGGGTTCGATGCGATGCTCCAGCGGGGCAAAGCTCTTCAAGCCCTCCACGATTTTGGCATCGTCGCAGCCAAGCGCAATTGCGGCAGAAGCGGCGGCCAACGCATTGGAAGCATTGTGTTCGCCCTTTATCTGCAGTTCAGAGGCATTGCACAGGGAGTGCTTCGTGCCCTTGAAATCAACCGTGAGCACGCCGTTGCCCAGGAAGGCAGCAGCGGCAGAACCGCATTCATCTTCGCGCATGCTTTCGTTAAGGCCGCGGCACGTACCCATTGGAATGTAGTCGAAGCCCTGCTCGGCAGCCAGAATAGCCTCCACCATCTTCACCTGAACGCGCACCACATCGTTGGTGGCATCCATGACAACCGTGCAGCCCGGGCCGCAGTTGGCATACACCTTGAACTTGGCTTCAGCATACGCCTCGAAACTGCCGTGCCACTTAAGGTGGTCAGGCGTGATGTTGAGCAACACCGCCACATCTGGTGCGAAATTACGGGTTGAAGCCAGCTGGTAGGAAGAAACCTCGGCAACGTAGCAATCAACCTTGCCGGAAGCCACAGCTTCCAAACAGGTGTCACCGATATTTCCCACCGCAGCAGAGCGCAAACCGCAAGTTTGCAAAATGTGCGCCGTGAGCGAAGTGGTAGTGGTTTTGCCATTGGTGCCCGTAATGGCCACCCAGGTAGAGTCGGCCGCACTTTCACGCCATGCAAACTCAACTTCGCTGATAACCTCATCAGAAGCTGCCTTTGCAGCCTGGTAGAAATCGGAGTTTTCAGAAATGCCAGGGCTTGCAACACACACGTTGAACTTCTGGCCGAACTCGCGGGTGTCGAACAGAACCTTGGCGCCCTGCGCTTCATACTGGGCCGCAGCAGCCTCGGAAGCCTCATTGCGCTCGCCGGCGGCAATAACCAGCTCGGTTACGCGCGAGCCCAGAAGCTCGGCACAATAGGAAGCAACGGCCTTGCCCGACTTGCCCAAGCCCAAAACCAGCACAGCGCCCAAGTTCACAGGCGCATGCTTTTTTGCAGTATCGAACGAAACAGTCATGGTTCTATCCCATCAAGCTCTGTGCGAAGTACAGGGTGAAGCCAATACCTGCCAAAGCAGCGGAGATGATCCAGAAGCGGATAACCACCTTGACCTCGCTCCAGCCCTTCTTTTCGAAATGGTGATGCAGCGGCGCCATAAGGAACAGGCGCTTGCGAGTACGTTTGAAGTAAGTAACTTGGATAATTACCGAAAGGGCCTCAACCACAAACAGGCCACCGATGATGAGCACCAGCACTTCAGTCTTGGAAACAATGGCCAAACAGCCAAGCGCCGTGCCCAGTGCCAGCGAGCCGGTGTCGCCCATGAAAATGTCGGCCGGATAGGAATTGAACCACAAAAATCCGATGCAGCAACCAGCCAACGCAGCCGAGATGATGGCAGCGTCGATAAGGCCGGCGCGGAAAGCGATGGCGGCCATTACCACGGCAACCACCATGAAGGTTCCGCCCAGCAAACCGTCCAGGCCGTCGGTGAGGTTGGTAGCGTTGCTCATACCCATAAGCAAGATGTCGGCAAACAGAACATAGAGCCACGGAATGGCGAATTCACCGCCCGCAGGAACCTGAATAGGAAGAGTGGTGGTAAGAATGCCCAGGTCGATGTCGCACACAAACGGAATCGAAATGGTGGGGGCAACACCAAGCCAGTTAACTGCGGAAAGCACGAATGCCGTGGAAATGATGAACTGGCCAATGAGCTTGGCCTTTGGCGTTAAGCCCAGCGAACGCTCGTGGGCAACCTTCGAAGCATCGTCGAACAAGCCCAGCGCACCGGTAAGCAGCACGGCGGCCATAATAAGCCAAGTGTCGGGAGAAGCTTCAGCCAAAATGGCAACCACTATCGTAGAAGCGATGAGCATGATAATGCCGCCCATGGTAGGCGTGCCCTGCTTCACCAAATGGCTTTCCGGGCCATCGGCGCGAACCTGCTGTCCAATAAGATGCGAGCGCAGGAAGCGAATGAAAACCGGCATGAATGCCATGGTAACGATGGCGCCCAGGAACACTGCCAGGAACACCACAAACGTTGGGTACTGAGTAAAGGAAACCATAGTTAGTTCAACAACCCCTTGGCTATACGATCAAGTTCCATGGAATGGGACGCCTTCACCAGCACCGCATCCCCGGAAACTGCATGTTCGGTAAGGTAGGCCAACGCCTCTTCACGGCTCTGTGCCTGCAGGATGCTTTCCTGCGGGAAGCCAGCTTCCTTCGCGCCTTCGGCAATAAGGAAGGAAAGCTCACCTACGCAAATAAGGAAATCTACCTTGGAAGATGCCACGAAAGCACCCGCCTTCTTATGGCCCTCTTCCGTGTAGCTGCCCAGCTCGCCCATGTCGCCCAGCACCGCATAGCGGCGCCCGGAAACCTCCATGGCGCAAAGCACCGCAAGGGAAGCGCACATGGAATCGGGGTTTGCGTTGTAGGCATCGTTCATAACGGTAATACCGCTTTTGGAGCACACCACTTCCTGGCGGCCCGATTCAGCCTGTGCGCCGGCCAAGCCGGCAACGATATTCTGGGCGGGAACGCCCAAACGCCAGGCAACCGCGGCAGCAGCGCAAGCGTTGTTCACGTTATGGGCGCCGCGCAAACCAAGCTTGCACGGGAAGGCCCCTTCGGGCAGGTGCAGCGTAAACGCTGGCTGGCCCTGCTCGTCAAGCTGAATATCGGTAGCGTAGGCAGTAAGCTGCTGGTTCTGCGGCTGAGCATTGCCCGAGCCATCAAACAACAGCACCTCAATGCCACGCTCGTTGAGCTTTTGCCATTCGCAAATCTGTTGGGTGAAGGCATCGGCGGCATTGAGCACGCATGCGCTGCCAGCTTCCAAGGTTTCAAGCACCTCGGACTTGGCGCGCGCGATGTTTTCCTTCGAACCCAAAAGTTCCAAATGGCATTCGGCAACATTGGTGATAAGCGCCATGCTAGGGCGCACGAAGTCAACCAGGTGCGAAATCTGGCCCAAACCGCGCATGCCCATCTCAACCACCACGAACTGGTCTTCCGCATTGGCATCAAGTACCGTGCGGGGAACGCCCAGCTCATTGTTCTGATTGGCCTTGGTTGCAGTGCCGGAAAGCGTAGTGGCCAGCACATCACGCACCAGGTTCTTGGTGGTGGTTTTTCCCATAGATCCGGTAAGCGCCAGAACCGTGCCGGTTAGGCATTCGCGCCAACCGCGGGCCAGCTCCGGAAAAGCCTGGAACGTATCGGGCACCATAATGATGGCACCTTCGGCGGCCTTGGCAGCAGCAATAGCTTCTTCACTGGGTTCCTGCATGGCGATAGCACAGGCGGCGCCCTTTTCGAATGCGGAAGCAATAAAGGTATGGCCATCTACACGCTCACCTGGAAGGGCAACATAGGCATAGCCGGGCTGCACTTCGCGGGAGTCCCACGTAATGCCGCACACAGTGCGCTCCGGGTTTACGGGCGAAACCGCAAAATCCGCCTTCAAAATGGCGGCTACCTTTGAAACAGGAAGCTTCATGGTGTTAGCCGAACACCTTCTCGAGCTCTGCTGCAGCAACCTCGCGGTCGTCGAAATGGTGCTTTTCGGTGCCTACGATCTGATAATCCTCGTGGCCCTTGCCAGCAATGAGCACCGCGTCACCCGCCTTGGCATGGCTGATGGCTCGGGCAATTGCCTCCGCGCGGTCGGGCACAACGTCAAAACGGCCCTCGCCTTCGCGCATGCCGTCCACGATGTCGTCGATGATGGCCTGCGGATCTTCGGTGCGAGGGTTATCGGAGGTAACCACGGCGTATTCTGCGGCCAATGCGGCCTTGCCCATAATGGGGCGCTTGCCGGCATCACGGTCGCCACCGCAACCGAACACAACAATGGTTTTATGCTCGCTACCCACCAAAGCAGAAACAGAGGCAATGGCGTTTTCCAAAGCGTCGGGCGTATGAGCGTAGTCAACGTATACGGAAACACCGCCGTCATGAGCGGTTTTGATGCGCTGCAAGCGGCCAGGAACGGCTGGGGCATCACGCAGAGCCTCGGCGATGGCAGAAGGCTGGTAGCCCAACTGCAACGCAACACCAAAAGCGGTCATGACGTTCTCTACGTTGAAGCGGCCCACCAGCGGATAAGCAAACTTGTGCACCGTGCCGCGCACCGAAAGCTCAACCGTGGTTTCAGCGGCACCATACTCAACATTCACCGGGTGAATCTGGGCAGAGGCGTCGAAACCGGTGGTTACGATTGCATCCTCGTTTGCAGAGCAACGCTTCAGCAATTCCTTGCCCCACTGCGACTCGATGTTGATAACGCGCTTGGCAGGGTAATCCTTCGAAAAAAGACGCGCCTTCGCCTCGAAATACGACTCAAAGGTTTTGTGATAGTCCAAATGATCTTGCGTCAGATTGGTGAACGCCGTTACCGCGAAGTCGGTTGCCCAAGTGCGATCCAGGTCGAGTGCATGCGAGCTTACCTCCATGGAAACCACGCCGCAGCCAGCATCGCGCATCTGCGCAAACAGGCCCTGCAGGTCGGGCGATTCGGGCGTAGTGCGCGAAGAGGGCTGGCTTTCGCCGGCAACCATAATGCCCACGGTACCGATGATGCCCGTGCGGCTGCCCAGCTGCTGGGCAATATGATCAACCAGGTAAGTAGTGGTGGTTTTGCCGTTGGTGCCGGTAATGCCTACCAGCTGGAATTCCTTTGAAGGGCAGTCGTGGAAGCGGGAGGCCATGCGTGCCATCGCCTTGCGCGAATCCTTCACCACAACCTCGGTTACGTCAGAGGCATCGGCCAAGTACACCTTGCGCTCCACGATGAGCACACGGGCGCCGCGGTCGATGGCATCCTGAGCGTAGGAATGGCCATCGCTCTTCAGGCCAACAATGCAGCAAAAGGCATCGCCGGGCTTTACCGCATCGCTGCGATAGGCAATGCCATTTACAGGTTCATCAGGGTTTCCGATGATGGTGCATTCAATATCTGCAAAAAGCTCTCCGCAAGTTTTCTGAGTCATGAGAACCTCACTTCTGGGTGATGTTATAGCGATCAATCGCAAACGACATTATATCCTTAAACGCAGGCACGGTTTTTCTCTCGCCGGGAACATCCGTAGCCCCCACAAAGCACACCAAGTTGGTGGAAGTGTCAGGCATGTAGCCCACAAACGAAAGGTTGTATTCGCCCTGTTTGTAGCCGCCAGAATCCGAGGCGATTTCGGCCGTGCCCGTTTTGCCCACCACACGGTAGCCATTAATTTGGGCATCGGTGCCGGTACCGCGCTCAACAACCTGCTGCATCATGCCTTCCAGCTCGGTGATGCAATCCACCCTATCGGTTATGCGAGTGGTTTCATAAGTACGCGCTTCTCCTTCCGAAGGAACGCTTACCAGGAAGTGCGGCGTTACCGCCACGCCATCGTTTGCCAGCGCAGCATAGAAACGCACCATTTCAATAGGCGTGGTGGTAAGGCCTTGGCCAAAGGAAATGTTGTAGCCCTGCACGCTCGACCAGCTATCGCGCTTCGCGATGCTGCCCGAAGCCTCGCCGGGGTAGTCCACGCCGGTCTTCAAGCAAAGCTGGTACTGCTGAATGTATTCCGCCAATCGCGAGAATCCAAGTTCCTGCGCTACCAACGAAATGCCAACGTTGGAAGAATCGGCAATGATGTCGTCCATGCTCATGTCCTTCGACTCGCGCGAATGCGAGTCAGTGATGGTATAGCCATCAACCGTGAGTTTGTTGGGGCAGTATATGGTGGAGCTCGCGCTCACCTTGCCGTCCGAAAGGGCAGCAAGCATGGTAAGCGGTTTTATTACCGAGCCGGGTTCGAAAGCCGAAGAGATTCCTGAAAGGTTGGTTGCGCCTTCCTTAATGTCTTTCATGTTGGTGATATCGAAAGTGGGCGAAGACGAACAAGCGTAGATTTCGCCCGTGGCCGAATCCATCAAAATGGCCGAGCCGCCAGTGCCCTGCACTTCCTCAACACGCACGGCTAGCGATTCTTCCAGCTGCTCTTGCATGTCGATGTCGATGGAAAGCACGATGTCTTTGCCGTCTACCACTTCTGCGGTTACCGTTTCAGAGCCTGGAACCGGCACGCCTTCTTTACTGTATTCAGTGGTTTTCTCACCATCGGTGCCGCCCAAAATGTCGTCATAGTACAGCTCAAGGCCGGTAAGCGCCTTGCCGTCGGAATTCAAAATGCCGATGATCTGGCTGCCAACCGCACCGCAAGGATATTCGCGTTTAGTGGTTTTCTCGAAGTCCACGCCTTCGATGTTCAGTTCCTTGATCTTCTTCATGCCAGCCTCATCGGTACCTTTGTACAGGTACACGAAGTTGGTGTCGGAAGTGATTTTTTCCTTGTAGTCCTTAGCTTCGCCGCCGAAGGCCTCGGCCAATGCGTTGGCCAGTTTTTCAGTATCGGCGGAGTCCACCATATGCGGATGGCAAAACACGTTGTAGGCATCCACCGTGGTAGCAAGAATGGTGCCGTTGCGATCGTAGATAGTGCCGCGGCGCGCCTGAACCTCCACCGTCACCTCGCGCGAAGAGCTTCTATCGAGGTTGTTCTGAGCGTCAATAACGGTAAGCCACAACAAGCGGAGCAGAAGAGGAACAACAGCAACGATTATGAAAATTAAGAGGATGAACGCAAGCCTACCATTGAGCACATCGGCAGAAGAAGCCTGCGCGCCTTCACTGCGCCGCTGGCGCGAAGCTGTAGGGTTCTGATTGGATTGGCGCCGAGAACTGCGCGGACGCTGTCCGCCAGCACCTGGCTGCCTGCTAGACCTGTAGGCCATGGGAATTACCCCTGAGCAGAAAGACGGGACATGCTTTCGGCAAAAGAAAGATTGCCCGCTGAATCGATGGCCACCGGATCAGCGGAAAGCTCGATGGTGGAGCTGGCTGTGGCTGAGCCCATCTGCAAGCGCGATTCCGCCTGGGAACGAATATTACTGGGGCTGGAAAGCAGGCTTTCCTGAACAGCGAGCGCTTCGCCGGTGGTACGCGCATCGGAAATCTGCGAACGCAGCGTGCTGGCCTCGGAGGCAACGCTATAGGCTGCGGTGCTCAAAGCAACTCGAGCAATGCCGAAAATCAAGAAGGCAACCAAAACGGCAACAAGGATTTTGATGCCTAGAATGGCGCCATCGGAAAGCGTGGGGTTTGCCACATGCTTGCGGCCGGGAACAACGCGAACGGAAGGAGAATACTCTGGCTGACGGGAAGGCTGAGCCGAAGCGCGGTCATAGCGATATGCGGGCATGCCTGCCATTGCTTATGCCAACCTCCCCTACTGCGTTACTGGTTCTTACTGGGCGATTCCGTTCATGCGTTCTCGTCCAAGCGCTCGGCCACTCTGAGCTTTGCGCTACGCGAACGAGGGTTGCGCTGTATTTCTTCTTGCGATGGGAGCACGGGCTTGCGCGTGACAACCTTCAATATCGGCTTGTTCCCACATACGCACACCGGGAAGTCCGGCCGGCAAGTGCACCCCCTTGAGTACTCGCGGAAGAAATCCTTCACTATGCGGTCTTCCAGCGAGTGATAGCTGATAACAGCAATACGACCACCGGGCGCCAACCAGCGCACCGCCGATTCAAGGCCGCTCTTCAGCACATCGAGCTCACCGTTCACTTCGATGCGAAGCGCCTGGAAGGTTCGCTTAGCCGGATGGCCGCCAGAGCGGCGCGCCGAAGCGGGCACCGCTGCCTTGATAACCTCCACAAGTTGTTCGCTGGTTTCAAGCGGAGCCTCTTTACGGGCTTCCACTATGAACTCGGCGATACGGCTCGCCCACTTCTCGTCTGAATAGTTACGGATGATTCGAGTGAGATCTGCTGCGTTATAGGTGTTGACGATCTCAGCTGCGGTTAAAGTGGAATTACTCGAATCCATCCGCATATCAAGAGGACCGGTCTCCTTGAAGGAGAAGCCACGAGAAGGTGTGTCTATCTGCACCGAGGAAACGCCGATATCGAACAAGATTGCATCGATATTGGGAACCTGGGCAGAAACCAAAAGGGAATCCAAATCCCCGAAGTTGCCGGCTAGCACGCTCACCTGAGGGCGAACCTCATCGGGCAGGGCGTTCAGGCGTTCGGTGGCTGCCTTGCGGGCAACCTCGTCCTGATCGATGCCGATAAGATGGCCTTCTGGGCCAATGAGCTTGGCGGCTTCCAGGGAATGCCCTGCTCCACCCAAGGTTGCATCCACATAGCGCTTTCCAGCCGAAAGCTTCAGCGCCTGCATGCATTCAGGGAGCAGAACGGGAATATGCCGATATTCGCTTGTCATTGTTCGCGCGTCTAAACCAGCAATTAGCCAACCAACGATGCAACGTCGGTTTCTGCAACGTACTGGTTCCAACGCTCCTCATCCCAGATTTCGATATGGTCCACATCGCCCACGATAACCACGTCCTTTTCCAGCGAGGCAACGTCGCGCTGAGCCTGAGTAAGGCGCACGCGACCCGAGTTATCTACCTCGAGCGGGATGGCGCGAGAGTTCAAAACCTTGCGCTGGGCAACCATCTGCTTGTTAGCAACAGAAAAACCGCCCTTTGCTTCGAACAGGCCTTCAACCCATTTGTTGAAAGCCTCGGTCTCGAACACCATCAGGTACTGGTTGGTGGGATCTGGGGTCAATCGAAGATCCTCGGAGAGCACCTTGCGGAAGTCGGCAGGCAGAGACAGACGACCCTTGGCATCTAGCTTGCGGCTAAATATGCCGAGCAGTTCGCTCACGCCTCCCTCCTTTCATGGGGCTACTCTCGTAGCGTTTATTCTATGTCACGACGCCCCACTCAACAACACAAAATGGGATTTTCTCCCACAATTCTCCCCTTCTCCCCCTCAATTGCTCTGCGAAATTTTAAAGCCCTGATGTAGAGTTACTAGATGTTGTGCTTAAAATTCGCCTTTAGCACCATATGAAGTTGGGAAAACTGGTGGGACAAAGTGGGCAGAAATGCGCCCGTTTCGTGGAGCAAGGCTCAATTTGGCGTTGAAAACAGCTCAATTTGAGCGCAGTTTGACCAAAAGTGGGAGCCCAGTGGGGCACAGTGGGAAAAGTGGGAAGCAGTGGAGCACGATGCCCTCAGGCCCCGGTGCGGCGGGGCACTCTAGCTTCTGGGATGGGCGGCCAGATATTCTTCGCGCAGCTGATTTGCTTGCACATGGGGATAGATCTGAGTGGTGGCAATGTCGGAATGGCCCAGCATTTCCTGAATGGCACGCAGGTCGGCGCCGCCCTCAAGCAAATGCGTGGCAAAGGAATGCCGCAAAGTGTGCGGGTGCAAGTCGGCCACGCCGATGGAAACGCCCGCCTTCGAAACGATCTTATGCACGCTTTGGCGTGAAATGCGCCCGCCGCGGACATTCACGAACACGGCAGCGGCAGGCAATGCCTTCGAGCAAGTTAACCGCGGGCGCGCATCCTGCAGGTAGTCGCGCATGCGCTGGGCGGCCATTCCAGAAAAAGGAACTATGCGCTCCTTGGATCCCTTGCCCAAAACGCGAAGGCATTCCTCTTCGAAGTACACGCGGTCAAGATCCAAGCCAACCAACTCGCTTACGCGCAATCCGCAGCCATACAGCACTTCAAGCATTGCAGCATCGCGCAGTTGAACTGGAGTTTCGCGTGGCATGCCGTCCAATAAGCTAGAAACCTGCGCAATGGAAAGAACATCGGGCAGCGCCTGCGGCTTGCGTGGCAACGGCACGGTTTGGGAAGGATCCATCTGGCAAAGGTTTTCGCGCACCAAAAAACGGTGATACCCCTTCACCACCGAAAGGCGGCGTTCTTGAGTTGAGGGGGCTGCGTTCGCTTTCGCCATCGAAGCCGAAAAGGCCGCAACGTCAGCACGGGCAACATCGCCGGCATCATGCACATTTCGCTCGTCTTCCAAAAACTCAAAATAACGCTCAAGATCGCCGCGATAGGCGCGAATCGTTGCTGGGGAAGAGCCGCGCTCGGCAACCATATACCCAAGGTAATCGTCCAGGTAAAACGCCACTGCTCTCCCCTCCTTTGCTCTCGCAGGCCTTCAAAAAGTATAACGGGCGCTCTAATTTGACTGCAGACAAAAAGAGCCCGCACGAGGCGGGCTCTTCAGAATTTCCTATCGTCGAAAGCCTTATGCGCGATGCTTCACAGCTGCGCCAACAAAGCCCTTGAACAAGGGGTGGGGCTTAGTGGGACGGCTCTTGAACTCAGGGTGACCCTGGCTTGCCAAGAACCACGGATGCCCGGGGATCTCCACCATTTCGGTAAGGCGACCGTCGGGCGAAAGACCGGAAATGCGCAGCCCCGCATTGGTAAGTACGTCACGGTAAGCGTTATTCACCTCATAGCGATGGCGATGACGCTCGTAGATAATCTCTTCGCCATATACCTCGTAAGCCAAGGAATCTTTGTCCAGTTTGCAGGGATAGGCGCCCAAACGCATGGTGCCACCCTTGTTTTCAACGTCTTCCTGCTCGGGCATAAGGTCGATGACCGTATGCTCGGCGTTTTCATCGAACTCGGCAGAAGTTGCACCGGCAAGGCCGGCAACATTGCGGGCAAACTCGCACACAGCAGCCTGCAGACCCAGGCAAATACCCAGGAAGGGAACATTATTTTCACGGGCATAACGAGCAGCTTCGATCTTGCCCTCAAACGCGCGCTGGCCAAAGCCGCCAGGCACCAAAATGGCGTCCATGTTGCCCAGTACCTCCTCAACGTTGGAAGCATTCAGCTCTTCGCCATCCACCAAGTGCACTTCAGCATTCACGCCATTGGCAACGCCTGCATGGTACAGGGCCTCGATGATGGAAAGATAGGCATCGGGCAGGCTTACGTACTTGCCAACCACGGCAATGTCCACCTGGCCTTCGCAGCTTTCTGCAGCAGAAAGGAACGACTTCAGCGGCGTAAGGTCAATCTCTGGCTGTTCCAGACCCAAATGCTGCAGCACCTTGATGTCGAACTGCTGGGCATGCAGTGCCAGGGGCACCTCGTAGATGGAAGGTGCATCGATGCAAGAAAGCACCTCTTCGGGAGCAACGTCACAGAACAAAGCGATTTTTTCGCGCACGCTATCGGAAATCTCGTGGTCGGAACGGCACACGATGAAATCGGGCTGAACGCCAATGGAGCGCAGCTCCTTTACGCTGTGCTGGGTAGGCTTGGTCTTAACCTCATGGGCGGCAGCGATGTAGGGCACCAAGGTTACGTGCACGAACAGCACATCGCCATAGGGGCGTTCCTTCTTGAACTGGCGAGCCGCTTCGATAAAAGGCTGCGATTCGATGTCGCCGATGGTGCCGCCGATTTCGGAAATCACGATATCGGCATTGGTTTGCTCGGCAATGCGATACAGGCGCTCTTTAATGGCATTGGTAACATGCGGGATAACCTGCACAGTACCGCCCAAAAAGTCGCCACGGCGCTCACGAGCGATAAGGCTCTTGTAGATAGAGCCCTGAGTGAAGTTAGATTCACGGGAAAGGCTCTCGTCAATGAAGCGCTCGTAATGACCCAGGTCAAGGTCGCCCTCATGGCCATCATCGGTAACGAATACCTCGCCGTGCTGGAAGGGGCTCATGGTGCCCGGGTCAACGTTGAGGTATGGGTCCATCTTCTGCATAGTTACCTTGTAGCCACGAGCCTTAAGCAGATGACCAAGGGAAGCGGCGGTAATGCCCTTGCCCAAAGACGAGACGACGCCGCCGGTTACGAAGATGTGCTTTGCCATGATTCTCCTTTGCGAAACAACCAAAACGAGCGCAATAAAAAAGCGCTCGAAACCCCAAAATCAGACTTTTCAAACGCTTTTCTATATTAGGTGGAGTGCTCGGCGGAAACCGTCATGTTTCCAAAGGTTTTCAAACTCGAAACATTGGGAAGGGCTTCGCCGTAGGCAACGCAACCTGCAAGCAAAGAACAACACGCCAAAAAGCAAAAAGCGCACAAAGCCTTAACGACCACGCATCTGCCCAAACATGCAAAAGGCGGCGTTTTTCGCCTAGCAACCACAACGCTCCGGGCATCGGGATGCGCTTCTAAAAAACTAATTGCCGCCTGCTCTATTCGGCGTGGCTTCCAGCCTTCTTGCCACGACCCAGCTTGCCGGCAAACTTACCGCAAATACGTTGAACAACGCTGAACTCTTCCACGCGGAGAACCTTGCACATACCAAAGGAAACAACCAAACCCACAATGCCGCTGAAGGCCAAGATCACAACAGCGTTCACAACCGCAGGCAGACCGATTCCCTCGATGGCCATGGAAACGCCCACGGCAACAAGCAAGGCAAGAACCGAGCCGACAACGCCCGCGATGGTGGTTTTGACCATCATGCCGAAAATGTCCACGCTGCCGTAGCTTCCCACCTTACCGCGCACGATGAAGCCGCAGATGATGTACATAACCAAGTAGAAGCCCAAATCGGAAATGGGAATGCCAGCCAACCCAAGCACTTCCGGCTGACACAAAAACCAATAGCCTGCCACCTGCACAAAACGCAGGGCAAAGTCGATAAGGGCGAACTTCAAGAAGCTGCGCAGCGCCGCGAACACGCGGTACATGTACATGTAGCCGGCATAGAACGGCAAGCTCAAAACCCACAGCATCAAAATACTGCCCACGTTGTCTACCTGATCGGCAGTGAAAGCGCCCGCCTGGAACAGCTGCATGAGGGGCTGGGCCAGCGTGCCCACCAACAGCGCCAACGGAATAATGGTAAAAAATGTGGTGCGCAAGCCCGTTTTCACGTACCCACGGAACCCATTCCAGTCTTCGCGCGCGGCGCAATCGGAAAGCTCGGTTAGAAGCGTGGTGGAAAGCGAAACGGCAATAACGCCATAAGGCAACTGGTACCACGTCCATGCATAGTTCAATGTGGAGGGGCCATTGGCCGCAGCCTCCAGCGAAAAGGCATTGCGGCAGCTGAAGGTAATCATGGTACCGGCGATGTAGAGGAACATGGGCCCGGCAACCTTCAAAGCTTCTTTCAGCATAGGGTCGCGCAAATTGATGTGCGGCCTATAGCGGAAACCCTGCTTAATGAGCGCAGGCACTTGGATGCCGAACTGGCACAGCACGCCAAATGACGTGCCAATGGCCAGCCACCACATGGCAAAATCGCTGTTCCAAGCCGAAAGCGGCACGAAACCGAACATAACCACGGTAACCACGATATTGTTCAGCACCGGTGCCAGTGAAGGCATAAGGTAGGTGCGCTCGGCATTCAAGATGCCGGTGATAACCGCACCCACGCCGTAGAACAGAATCTGGCAGGCAAAAATTCGGAAGAAGAATATTGCCAGCGTCTTCGATTCGCCTTCCGATACCGTAAAGGTTTGCGTTTCGATAACGGCTGGGCTGAACACCGAGCAAGCCAATGCCAAAATGCCCAGGCCCAAAATGGTAAGCGAAAGGATGTTGCTGGCGAAATTGTATGCCTCGCCCGTGCCCTTCCGCTCCTTCTGCAGCAGGTACAGCGGCAAAAACGCCGTGGCGAGAAGGCCAGAAGCCGCCAACTCGTAAATCATAGCGGGCATGTTGTAGGCGATTTGATAGGCCGAGGTGAGCAGCGTGTTGCCCAAAGCAAAAGCCATAGCCCACGTGCGCAACAAGCCGGTTACGCGCGAGCCCAACGTGCAAAGCGTAATCAGGCCCGTGTTTTTTAGGATGCTCTCCTTTGAGTCGTTTGCCATAGCTCCTCTTGGTACGTCATAATTGCTGAATTCGGAAATTCATTTTAAGGAATTGCTCATGCGCATTCTTATTGTCCGCAATAACTACAACCCCAAGGCAATGGAATCGGCCCTGCTCTTGGAGGTCTACCTGGCTTCGCAAGGCATCGAATACACCAGCTTCGATACCGACGACCTACGTTCTTCGTTGGAATTTTTCCAGCGCACAGTCGAAAACATCGACGATTACGATCTAGCGGTAGTGCTCGGCGGTGACGGCACCATCTTGCGCACAGCCGCGCAGATCAAGTACCGCCGCATCCCTATCTTGGGCGTCAACTTCGGTCATTTGGGCTTTATGGCAAACTCCAACGAAGATGGCATCATCCCAGCAGTGGCTGCAGCGCTAGCCGGCGAGCTCACCACTGAAACGCGCACTAACCTGCGCATCGACGTGTTCTGCGAAGGCGACGAAAACGTAGACGGTGAAGCAGGCGGCACCATGGAAGGCTCGCGACAGTTCTTTGCGTTGAACGAGCTTGCCTTGGCACGCGGCGCTCAAGGCCGCATCATCGACTGCCGCTACACCGTGGCAGGCGAAAAAGTTGCCGATGTTAAGGGCGATGGCCTGGTAATCGCCACAGCAACAGGCTCCACCGCTTACGCACTTTCCGCCGGCGGCCCGCTGGTTGCCCCCAGCTATTCCGGCCTTATCGTAGTGCCTATCGCTCCGCACTCTCTGCATTCGCGCGCCCTGGTTACCGGCCCTTCCGATGTGGTAGAGGTTTTCATGGACCCGTCCAGCGCCAATCGTGAGGCAACCATGTTCATTGACGGCGAACTCATCGAATTCGACAAGCCCATCCGCCGTGTAGTAGTTCAGTCGGGCGAAGAACCCACCGTGCTCCTGCGCTACAAAGCCGAAACCTTCTACGGCCGCACCAGCAGAGTGTTCTTTTCGTAAACCGCCTGGGCAACTGGCCATTACCCCACCGAAACAAAAAAGCGCCCGCTCCTCCATGCTGGAGGAGCGGGCGCTTTCGCGTTCCGAAAAATTACGGCTTAATCGTTCACTGGGCGACGATGATCGGGCTCGGTGGTAAGAACACGAGGACCGTCTTCGGTGATGGCAATGGTCTTCTCAAAGTGAGCAGAGTCGCTGCCATCGCGTGTGCAAACCAGCCAGCCGTCGCTCATTACCTTCGTTTTGTAGGTACCAATGTTGATCATAGGCTCAATGGCAATTACCATGCCGGCTTCCAGCTTGATGCCCGTGTGCTTGCGACCGTAGTTGGGCACATTCGGATCTTCGTGCATGTCGCGGCCAACGCCGTGGCCAACGTATTCGCGCACAACGCCATAGCCTTCGCGCTCGGCAATTTCCTGAATAGCGTGGCCGATGTCGCCCAAGTGGTTACCGGGACGCGCGGCCTCAATACCTGCCCACATGCACTTTTCGGTGACCTCAAGCAAACGCTTCCTTTCGGGGCTGATCTTACCCACAGGATAAGTCCAGGCATTATCGCCCACCCAGCCCTTCACAATGGCGCCAGTATCGATGGAAAGGATATCGCCTTCCTGCAGAATCACGGAATTGGAGGGGATGCCATGAACGATCTGATCATTCACGGAAGCACAGATGCTACCAGGAAAGCCGCCATAGCCCTTGAAGGCAGGAATGCCACCCTCCATGCGGATGATCATTTCTGCGAGCCTATCAAGCTCAGCGGTGGAAACACCAGGGCGTACGCGAGCGCCAACCTCGCGAAGAACCTTCGCCGAAAGACGGCCAGCTTCGGCCATCTCTTCGATCTCTGCGGGAGACTTCTTGATAATCATGCTAAAGCCTTTCTTGTTTTGTTTATCGGGCTAAGAGTACACCCTGGGCAACTTCGCCGCCACCATTGCAGGCGAACTACCCAAAAGCAAAATAATCTTGATATGCAGGCAAACGAGCAAACGAGCCATCCCTGAACGCCTCGAGCCAAACATCCTGCAAGGTATCGCCCTGCGAATAGAAGCCGAAGCCGTGCGACCGCGCAACCGTCGACTCGGCATCGTAGCCGGCAATACCCACCACAAACGAATCTTCGTCCTCAATAGGCGCAGTAGCCGCCCTGCCTTCGTTGGAAGTTGCCGTGTCGGTGCCGCCGCCGTTGGTTCCTGAAGAAACAAACCAGGTTGCCGCTTGCAGATGGAACGCGCCATCGTCATCCTGGGCAACCACCATATGCACGCCCGCAAGAACAGGAAGCTCATATTGGCTGCGAGCGGCGGCAACGCATTTGCCTAGGTAATCCTTAAATTGAGCACCTGTCATGGTGGTGCGGTACACTGGCATCTTCGCCACCGAGTACTTCAGCTCGGTTGCGGTTTTATCACCCGAGTACAACGGACAACGAGCGGCCAAGGAGGAGGTGACAAACACATCGCAGCCCTGACAGCTTTTAGCAACCTGGGCGATATCACTGGCTGCAACGTTGCCGCGCGTGCTGCTGAACAGATTGCTCACCCCCTCGCCAAAGCTGGTGAGCGTGGTCTTGTCCACCGTCTGATCGGCCTTCAGCAGCCCCTCCACTTCCTCAAGGGCGTCCTTGGCTGCCACCTTTCCACCAACAACATCTTGCAATGTAGTGCCCATGGCGTTGGAAACCAACTTGTTGGGAAGATACGTGCGAATGTTGCCTGATTTCAAGCAAGAGTCCAACGAAGTAAGCGCATCGGGCAAAGTTACCTGGTCGTCTTTCGAAGTAGGCGAAAGCTTATCCACGCCGACAAGACTCAGATAGTAGTCCTGCGATTCCGTGCTCATGATGCTGGAAAGCACTTTAACAGCGGGTGTGCGCACCACTTCATCACTCGCCGTGGAGTTTGAAACGCCCTGGGTTTTCACATTGCTCACCATGCCCACGAACACAGGCTCGGCAAAAGCCCAGCTCGAGCTTTCACCAAAAAACGGAAGGGCACGCACCGTCATATTGTGCTCGCTTCCGTACTGCGAAGCCTGCCCGCTAGGCAGGAACATCATGGCCGCCTGGCCTTCCAAAAACTGCTTTTCCGCATCATCGGAAGAAAGGCTCATGTCGCTGGCTTGGATTATCTTCTGGTCTACCAACTGCTCCATATACGAAAGAGCATCGTCAAAAGAAGCATCCTCAACTGAAACAGAGGTTGAACCCTGACCGCGCTTCACAATCTTGCCCAGCAGATCTTCCGTTTTCGAAACGAGCGAAGAATCCGCAAAACCCTGCATTACCTCATAGCAGGTTTCGGCATCGCCCAAGCCCGCAACGAACCCGCGAATGTCCTTTTCGGCAAACGCCTGACAAGCCTGAATAAAAGATTCCTTATCAGTGGGCACGGGGATGTCGTACGTTTCAAACAAGTAGCTGTTGATTATGATGCCTGCAAAGCCGCTGGCGCCGGGCACGTACTTCACGCCATTGGAATTACCGGAAATTTGGCTCAGCACCCCATCAGGGTAATTGGACGCCAAATCCGTACCATCCAAGCTGTACAGCGATCCAGCCAGGTCGTCGGCGCTCACGCGATTGAAATCACGTGTAAGTATCACATCGGGCAGCGTGCCGTTTTCGGCCTGATAGGTATAGAAATCTAGCGAATCGTTGCCAACCACCCATTCGATATCGTATTCGGGGTTCTTTTCCTGGATGTACTGCGCGAAACCTGAAGATATAACCGAATAGTCCCATACCGAAATGGTTAGATGGGATTTCTGGCTTTCCACTTCGCAGCCGCAAAGGGCCAAAGGGGCTAACGCCATCAGGAGCGACATAAAGAAGCAAAGCAACGTTTTCCGAACCGAAATATGCCTGCCTTCGCGCTTGCGCAACATATCACCTAGCTAATTCGCCCGGCCGGCCAAACGCCAACCGCAATAACAATCTCTCGATTTAAGTATACGGGGCAGCGGGCACCCTTCACACAATGCCCTCACGAGCATCGTTTTTTATGCAGCTTGCTGGGGGTTATACCTGGTGAGCTTTGATACCATGTTCACAACGCACACAAAAGGGAGCATTATGGACGAACGCAACTCGAATCCCCGCCGTCAAAACCCAGCGCGAAGCACCGAAAGGCGCACCATCGACGGTCGCCCTGCGGCGCGCCGAAGCGCATCCAGCCCCTCCCCATCTTCCAGCCGAACGGTGTACCGCTCCGGCACCGGCAAACAGCACCCGCCCCGCGCTTCGCACAACAACGAAGGTTGGGATTCCGCACAACGCGAATTCCGCAAGCGCCAGCGCATCGAAGCAGGCGAAGGCCACGGCACACGCAGGCAGCCCGTGCGCAACAAGCAAAACGCACAGCCCAACAGCAGCGCACCTAGCGGCCAAATCCCACAGCAACACGGCAACGTACAAGGCGGTCATCGCAGCGCCGCGGAAAGCAACCGCTATGCAAGCCAGCGCACGGTTCGCAACGGCCAGCAGCCCGCGCGCCAACAGCGCGGCGCCCACGCCGCCCAGCAAGCAGGGCATCAACAGCGCTCTGCGCGTTCCGCGCGTTCCGCGCAAAGCCGGCCCCAGCGCGTCGCCACCCAAGATGGGCTCTCATATCAGAACATCGCCCCACGGCGTGGAACCAACACCTACGTGCAGCATGGCTATTCCGCAAAAAAGAGCCGCCTCCCCCTGCTCATTGGCGCAGGCGTTGCGGCAGTGCTGGTTGTATTCCTGCTTGTCAACTTAGTAGGCGCGCTCACCGCGCCTGCGCAAAACCAGCAAGACGAATCGCTGGAAACCAACGATGCAGCGCTAACCACCACTTCGCTCACCATCAGCTTTGCAGGAGACTGCACGCTGGGCACCGATGAAAACTTCAGTACCGATACCAGCTTCAACACCAAGTATTCCGCAGTGGACGACCCAGCGTATTTCATGTCGAACGTGGCAAGCATCTTCGCCAACGACGACCTCACCGTGGCAAATATGGAAGGCACGCTTACCACTTCCACTTCCCGTCAAGACAAAACCTACGCTTTCAAAGGCCCCGCTGAATATGCAAACATCCTGGTTAAGGGCAATATCGACGTGGTTTCCTTGGCAAACAACCACTCGCACGATTACGGCGAGCAAAGCTACACCGACACAATTTCCGCTTTAAACGAAGCAGGTGTAGACAGCTTCGGCTACGACCGCATAGCCTACCGCGACGTAAAAGGCGTTAAGGTCGCGCTCATCGGCACCTACGAGCTGGCCAAGCACTTGGACATCCAAGACGAAATGAAGCAGAACATCCAAACCGCCAAAGACAACGGCGCGCAGCTCATTTGCGTGTACTTCCATTGGGGAACAGAAAAAGAAACCGTGCCCGATGAAATTCAGGTAGAACTTGGCCATATGGCCGTAGACGCAGGTGCCGATCTGGTAATAGGCTCGCATCCGCACGTCATCCAAGGCTACGAAAAGTACAACGGTCGTTACATCGTGTACAGCCTGGGCAACTTCTGCTTCGGCGGCAACCCCAACCCCTCTGATAAAGACTGCATGATCTTCCAGCAAACGTTCACCGTAACCGGCAATGACGTAGCAACCGACGACGCCATCAACGTTATCCCCTGCTCCATTTCGAGCACTTCCAGCTCCAATAATTACCAACCCACACCGGCAGAAGGCTCCGAGAAAACCCGCATTGAAGCCAAGATCGAAGAAAGCAACAGTGGCATTGCCACCGTTTCGAAGCAGGTTTCCCAAGCCTCCAACTCCTCCAGCGAAAGCTCAAGCTCCAGCAGCTAGCCCATTAAGGAGCGTTGCCGCGCCAACTCGCAACACGGCAACGCTCCACCGAACAGACCCGTATCGCACCTAATGGCGCACAACGAAAGAAGGCCCGAACATGGATACACCCGTATGGCTCATCACTGGCGCAAGCCGCGGCTTTGGCAAAGAATTCGCCCAGATCGCCCTTAGCAACGGCTGCCGTGTGGCCGCAACCGCGCGCAAACCCGAAGCCGTAAAAGCAGCTTTCGGCGAAAGCGAAAATCTCTTTCCCGTAGCGCTCGACGTCACTAAACCCGAACAGATTTCTGAAGCAGTTTCCCAGGTCATAAAGGAATTTGGCCGTATCGACGTATTGGTGAACAACGCCGGCTACGGCATCTTCGGCTCCTTGGAAGAAACTTCCGATGCCGAAACACGCGCCATCTTCGATACCAACGTATTCGGCATGATGAACGTCACCCGTGCCGTTTTGCCTTACATGCGCACCCAGAAGTCGGGCCGCATCGTCAGCATCGGCTCCATGGCAAGCTTTGCCTGCGACCCTGGCGGAGCTCTTTACGATGCCACCAAATTCGCTGTTGCCGCCGTAAGCGAAACCCTAGCCCTTGAAATGAAGCCCTTCGGCATCGAGGCCATGGTAGTGGAGCCTGGCATGTTCCGCACCAATTTCTTCGATGGCTCATCTATCCGCGTACCAGAAAACCCTTTGCCTGAGTACGACGGAACCCCAGCCCGCGGCGCCGCCGATTACTGCCTAGGGCACAACTACCAGCAACACGGCGACCCAAAGAAGGCCGCCGAATTCGTCTACAAAGTAACCAGCTCACCCGAGCCGCTGCCGCTTTGGTTGCCTGTAGGCAAAGACGCCGTAAAGAAGTTCGAAAAGAAATTTGCCCAGATGGTAGAGTCAATCCAACCCTACAAAGAGGAAGCCTCCAATCTTTTCATCGAAGAAAAGTAGCCTTCAGGCAACCTGAGCAAAAACCTTCAATCGGCAAAACATGGCTCAGCAGATTACAGCGCAGCTAGAAAGGCCCATTTCGATCGCAAACAAGCAATCGATAAATCTTGGTTGTGCAACTTTCCGTGCAATCGGCAAAACTCAAATCTGCGGCCTTCCGCATAACCGGCAAAGTTCGAAATACACCCAGTCAAACAACCAGGAAGACTCAGCCTAGCAGTTAGGCCTTTCCTTCGGTGTCCACCTCGTCGGTAGGCAAGTCTTTAATCCTTGTACGCAGCTTGCTTGTGGTGCCAGTCAGGTGCTCCCAACGCTCCTTTTTCACATCGGAGTTCAGAAAGATCATGGCATGCTCGGCATCCATGGCAAATTTATAGTTAGCCTCAATTAGATGGTCCACCTCCCGGGCCATCTCTTTTTTTACCCGTTTTGAGAGCGAAGCTAGCAACGATGCATTCATGTGCAAGTAGTAAAGCAGTTGCATCGAGCGATCGTTTTTGGCGCGACCCTGGTCCATATCCACACGCAGCTGGCTCAGCAGACGCTCGTCTACACGTTTCATTTCCTTGATTTTATGAGCGATGGTCATGGGTCTGCGAGCCTGCAAGAACACAAAGATGATGGAAAGCACCACCAGCGTACCCAGCAGCACAAACGTAAGCCGCAGCAGCAGCGTATCGCCCAAACTCGAAGAAGGATACAGGGCAGCCAAAGCCAGTTGCGTACTGGCTGCCATAGAAACCGTTGGGCCAATTTG
>CAZQWR010000010.1:0-23584 GCA_964597085.1 uncultured Cryptobacterium sp. | reverse complement strand
ACGGCCTTATCGATCAGCTCACCTTGGTTGTTCTTGAAGATGTATGCCGTTTGTTAAGCAGCGGTGAGGCGCCAGGGCTCAAGTCCGTTTCCGTGAACTTCACTATGCGCCAGCTGCTGGAAGGTAAGTTGGCCCCTCGTATTCTTTCTTTGCTTGAAAAATACGCACTCGATCCTTCTCGTTTGAAGCTTGAGATTACTGAAAGGATGATTGCCGAAAACGAAACCATGGCACGCAATGCCATGGACGCAATGAACTGCTCGGGCTTGAAATTCATGCTTGACGATTTCGGCACGGGCTATTCGAATTTCAGTTCGGTTATCAACCTGCCCTTCGAATGCGTGAAGCTCGACCGCAGCTTGGTTAGCGGTTTGCCTGAAGAGCACAAGAGCAAACTTATGGCTCAAACGCTTACGCCGTTTTTCCATGAGCTTGGAATGGATGTTCTGGCTGAAGGCATTGAAACCGAAGAGCAAGCTAACATGGTGCTTTCGTTCGGTGCCGATAGAATTCAGGGCTACTACTATGCTCGTCCTATGCCCGCTTCCGACGTGTGCGAGTGGTACGCGTCCAAGATCAAGCGCGCCCAGCTGGATTAACCTTATGCTTGCTTTCTCTTCACGGTTCGTCCATAACGAAAAATTCCCAAAGCTTCAGCGCGTTTGCTCGCTTATACTGGCAAAGCTGTGTTTTACAGCAGTAAGGCTTCAGGCCTAGCTCGCATGCGCCACCCGCTTGCCGGCTCGGCTTGAAGTGAATTAGATGTAGAAAGGTGGAAAGATGCCCAGCAAGCTTAGCATCTCCAAAGAACGCACTGCAGAGCTCATCGCAGAGTTCGGCAAGAACCCCCAGGATTCCGGCAGCGCCGAGGTTCAGGTGGCAATCCTGTCCGAGCGTATTCGCAACCTCACCGAGCACCTCAAGGAGCACCCCAAGGATCACCACACCCGTCGTGGTCTGCTCATGCTCGTTGGTAAGCGTCGTCGTCTTCTTGTTTACATCAAGAACCGCAACGTTTTCGAGTACCGCGAACTCATCGCAAAGCTCGGCATTCGCGACAACATCTAAGCAACTAGCCCGCGCTTGCGGGCTTTTTGTATATAAGGCGGTCGGCAATGGAGGCCATTGCTGCTCGTGCGCCTGAAGAGTGGGCGCGAAGAGGCTTTGCACAATAGGGTGCAAGGGAAGTGAAAGAAAGAATGGAACACATCACCGAATCGTTCGACCTCTACGGCAAGCATTACACGCTTGAAACCGGCGAGCTTGCAAAGCAGGCTTCCGGTGCAGTAAAGGTTACCTGCGGCGACACCACCGTGCTGGTAACGGCCGTAATCTCCAGTCAGGAAAAGGATTACGACTTCTTCCCGCTGACGGTTGACTTCATTGAAAAGATGTATGCGGTTGGCCGCATCCCGGGTGGTTACCTGAAGCGCGAGGCCAAGCCCTCCGACAAGGGCATCCTTACCGCTCGCATGATCGACCGCCCCATCCGCCCCGGTTTCGCCGACGGCTTCAAGCAGGAAGTGCATATCGTTGCAACCACTCTGGTTGTAGATGGCGAAAATCCGCCTGACACTATTTCCGTTGCAGGTGCATCTGCAGCTCTTATGGTTGCCAGCGCTCCGTTCGATGGTCCTGCTGCCTGCGTTCGCATCGGCCGCAACATCGACACTGGCGAGTTCATCGTCAACCCCACCTACGAAGAAGAAGAGAACTCCGACCTGGAGCTCACTATCGCAGGTACCGCCGACTACATCTCCATGGTTGAGGCCGGCGCTCAGGAAATCAGCGAAGACGATATGCTCGCTGCCATGACCTTCGGCCAGGAGGCAATCGCCGCATTCTGCCAGAAGCAGTCCGAGTTCTTGGCCAAGGTTAACCCTCAGCCCAAGGAATGGCCCATCCACGTTGCCGACCCCTCCATCGCTGAGCGCGTAGACGCCCATTTCGATGAGATGTCTGCAGCGCTTAAGGATGCAGACAAGCTTTCCCGTATGGGCAAGGTTGAGGCTCTTAAGGCTTCCATTAAGGAAAACGACTTCACCGAGGAAGAGCGTGCAGCTTGGGGCAGCGATATTGCCGCAGCTTGCAAGTCTCTTGAAAAGCACGCCATGCGCGCTATGGTTATCGAAACCGGCGAGCGTGCCGATGGTCGTCGTTCCGATGAGATTCGTCCTCTGTACATCAAGGCCGGCTACCTGCCCCGCGTTCATGGCTCTGGCCTTTTCCAGCGCGGTCAGACCCAGGCTCTTTCTGTTTGCACCCTGGGTATGCTCAGCGAGTGGCAGCGTCTTGATACCATCGACCCTGCCGAAGGCAAGCGCTATATGCATCAGTACAACTTCCCGCCCTACTGCACCGGTGAGGTTGGCCGCATGGGCGCGCCCAAGCGTCGCGAAATCGGTCATGGTGCCCTTGCAGAGCGCGCGCTTCTGCCTGTGCTTCCCGACGAAGAAGAGTTCCCTTACGCAATCCGCGTAGTTTCCGAGATCCTGGAATCCAACGGTTCTTCTTCCATGGCTTCCACCTGCGGCTCCACCTTGGCGCTTATGGATGCTGGTGTGCCTATCAAGGCTCCTGTTGCCGGTATTGCCATGGGTCTCATCAAGGAAGGCGATGACATCGTTATCCTTTCCGATATTCAAGGCCTGGAAGACTTCCTGGGAGACATGGACTTCAAGGTTTGCGGTACCGCAAACGGCATTACCGCTCTTCAGATGGACAACAAGGCAAAGGGGCTTTCGGTAGACATCCTTGCTCGTGCATTGAAGCAGGCCAAGGAAGGCCGCGCCTTCATTATGTCCAACATGCTTGAAGCCATCGAGGCTCCTCGCGAAGAGCTTTCTCCCTATGCTCCGCACATCGAAACCATCCATATTCCCACCGATAAGATCCGTGACGTAATCGGCTCCGGCGGCAAGGTCATTCGCGGCCTTCAGGACGAGACCGGCACCACCATTGAAATCGAGGAAGATGGTACGGTTCGTATTGCTTCGCTCGACGCCGAGGGTGGCGCTGCTGCCAAGGCTGCAATCCTGGGCATCGTAAAGGTTCCTGAAGTTGGCGAGATCTATGACGGCGAAGTTGTGGGCATCAAGGATTTCGGTGCATTCGTTCGCCTTACCCCCGGTAAGGATGGCTTGCTGCACATTTCCCGTATGGCCAATGGCCGTGTTGGCAAGGTTGAGGACGTGCTCAGCATTGGCGACATCGTAAAGGTTGAGGTTATCGAGGTTGCCGACAACGGCAAGGTAAGCCTTGATCGCGTTGACAAGCCCGATGTGGTTAGCTCCGAGCGTCCTGCTCGCCATCATGATGGCGATCGCAAGGGCGGTCATGGTAACGGTGGCCGCAAGCCCCGTCGTCGTCACAACAACGGTGAGCATGGCGAGCACTAGGCTATAATCGTAATCGCTTTGCAGAGCGTCCATTCGCCCTGCGCACGCTCAAATGAGCCTGAGCGTGCAAAGCGAGCGTATTCGCAAAGCCCCCTCCCTAAACAGGGTGGGGGCTTTCTTTGAAAGAAGAGGTGTTTCATGTACCGCTATAAAACAAAGGGAACCTGTTCCAAGGCTATAGAGGTTGAAATCGAAGATGGCATTGTAAAGGAGGTTCGCTTCGACGGCGGCTGCAACGGCAACACGCAAGGCGTTTCTTCGCTGGTTGTTGGCATGCCTGCCGAAGAAGTGATTGAGCGTTTGCAGGGCATCAAGTGCGGGCCTCGTCCCACCAGCTGCCCCGATCAGCTTACGAAAGCCATTCAAGAAGCCATGGAACAGGCCTAATAGAATCTGAAAGGTGTTTTTCTATGGGCTTTGAAAGAACAGTTCTGCCTAACGGCATGACCGTGATCTCTTACACCATGCCAAGCGTGCGCTCGGTTTCGCTTGGGCTATGGTTCAACGTAGGGTCGCGCGATGAACGGCCCGACCAAGCGGGTCTTACTCATTTCATGGAGCACATGATGTTCAAGGGCACTCCAAGCAAGGGCCCTTTGGATATTTCTATGCACTTTGACCGTTTGGGCGCGGAGCTCAATGCGTTTACCGCTAGGGAATACACCTGCTATTATTCGCGCTTCGTGGATAGCAAGCTTGAAGATGCCCTTTCGGTTTTGGCAGAAATGGTAATTGAAAGCACTTTCACGCAAGATGCCATCGATACCGAGCGCGAGGTTGTAATTGAAGAGATTGCGCGCTCTGAAGACGCTCCAGACGATTTTGTGTATGAGCTGTATAGCCGCAACAATCTTGCAGGCCATCCTTGTGGTTTGCCTGTTTTGGGAACACGAGAGCGCGTCGGAAGCTACGAGCATGCCGATTGCGCAGCTTTCCATGAGCAGCATTACCATGCGGGAAATTTAACGCTTGCCGCTGCAGGCAATGTTCAGCATGAGGTTTTAGTCGTGCTTGCCGAGCGCTTGTTTGCCAACATGCGTCCTGGAACTAAAGCTGAGCGAGATCTTGCTGTGCCCGAATACTCCAACGGCTTGTTTTGCCAAAAGCGGGATATCGAGCAGGCGCACATTGTATATGGTGTGCCTTGGTTTGGATTGGGCAATGAGCGCCGCTATATCTCTTCGGTGCTAACTACTATTTTGGGCGGCAGCATGTCTTCCCGACTTTTCCAAGAAGTGCGTGAAAAACGAGGACTGGCTTATTCCATCTATGCCATGCAGGCTGGATATCAAGGGGCAGGGCAGTGGTGCATTTATGCTGGCACGCGCCCTTCCAATGTTAAAGAGGTTGTGCAGCTCATTCGCGCAGAGCTCGAGCGAATTGCCTCTTTTGAAGTTTCCGCAGATGAGCTTTCGCGCAACGTGGACCTTATCTGCGGTCAAATGCTCCTGGGGCTAGAAACAACCAATTCCCATATGGTTCGTTTGGGCAAGCGCGAAACATTGGGCTTGCCTCAGGCAACTCCTGAAGAGCAGACGAGGGGCTATCGCTCCGTAACCGCCGCTCAGGTAAAGGAATTGGCGCAGGATATGCTCATGGCCGATCCGTGCATTGCTGTTATTTCGCCATATGGTGAAGAAGAGCTTAGCGAGCTCATTTTCTAGGTTGATTTTCGCTGATATGCATTGGCGTTCTATTTTTGAAGTTGAATGAAGGAGAAACAATGATTCAGGTTGCCGTTGCCGGCTATGCTGGCCGTATGGGCTCTGCTGTGGTAGACGCCGTTACCGCTGCTGAAGATATGGAAGTAGCTTGCGGAATCGATCCGTACGGTGGGGAAGCGCCCTTTGCCACATTTGCAAGCATCAAGGAAGCTTTGGATGGCTGCAATTTCGATGTGTTGGTGGATTTCACCCAGCCTTCAGTCGTGGCTGAAACCCTGGCAATTGCCCTTCCTGCCGGCGTGGATTGCGTTGTTGGTACTACCGGCATGAGCGATGAAACCCTGAACAAGCTTGCCGAATCTGCAAAGCCTGGCACCTGTCTTTTCTATGCTCCGAATTTCACCACCGGTGCAGTTTTGATGATGGAGTTTGCAAAGGCTGCAGCACCGTATTTCCCCGAATCTGAGGTGATGGAGTTCCATCACTGCAACAAGAAGGATGCCCCTAGCGGCACCGCTGTTCGCACTGCGCAGATTATTGCTCGTGCGCGTGATTACGAGTCTGCGGCGCCAGGCAGCGAAACCGAAATCGAAGGCTGCGAGGGTGCCCGAGGCGCGCTGGTTGAAGGTGTTCCCGTTCACTCGGTTCGTTCCATGGGTTATGTAGCAAGCCAGGAGGTTGTCTTCGGTTCTATGGGGCAGACTCTTTCCATTCGCCACGATTCCTGGGATCGCACTTCTTATATGCCTGGAGTGCTTCTTGGCATCCGTTCAGTGGGCAAATGCGACGGTTTGGTTGTTGGTTTGGAGAACTTCATGGCGTAGTGCCATGTACCGTGCAATAATTACCATCGTCAATAAGCAATTTAAGGAGACTGACATGACTGCTACAGAGCCGCGCTTTGGCCGCATGATTCCCGCAATGGTTACCCCATTCGACGAGAACCGCGAGCTTGATTTGAAGCAAGCGCAGGCTCTGGCTCGTCGTTTGGTAGAGGGCGGCGTTGATGCTTTGGTTATCAACGGCACTACCGGCGAAAGCCCTACGGTTTTCTATCCGCAGAAGATGCAGCTTTTTGAAGCAGTTGTATCCGAAATCGGTGGTGAGATTCCTATCATTGCCAATGTTGGTGATAACTGCACTGCGGATACGCTTGATTTTGCGCGCGATGTGCAAAAGCTTGGCGTTGATGGTTTCATGCTGGTTGTCCCTTACTACAACAAGCCTCCGCAAGAAGGTCTGTATCAGCACTTCAAGACTATCGCCAATGCGGTTGATCTGCCCGTTGTGCTTTACAACATCCCCGGTCGTACGGGAATCAACATGCTTCCCGAAACCACTTTGCGTTTGGCTAACGAAGTTGAGAACATCGTTGCTGTAAAGGAAGCTTCCGGCAATCTTGAGCAGGCAAAGCAGATCATCGACAACGCACCTGCTGGTTTCGATGTGTATTCCGGCGATGACTCTCTTACCTACGACATGATGAAGATCGGTGCAGCTGGCGTTATTTCCACTTGCGGCAACGTTGCCCCAGAGCGCATGAAGGAAATCACAACGCTTTGCGCACAGGGCAAGTTCGACGAGGCAAAGGTGGCGCACGACAAGCTTCTTCCCCTTATGGATGAGCTTTTCATTACTGCAAATCCCATCATGATCAAGGAAGCCCTCAATCTTTCCGGCTTCCACGTTGGTGGCGTTCGTTTGCCTTTGGTTGATGCCACTCCCGAGCAGTCTTCTCACTTGGCTCAGGTAATGCGCGAAGTTGGAGTGCTGTAAACGCTATTGCTTTTGGCATAATTGAATAATTGCGCATTCACCTGCGCAAACCCATTTGGCTTTAACCCTTCGCGGTTCTATAACTGAACCGCGAAGGGTGTTTGACGTATATATAGTTGTATGAAAAGGAAGTAAATGGCTGAAGAAAATACGAAGCGCAAAGATACTCATGCCAATCAGCGCCCTACAGAATCGGTGAAGCACGTTCATCTGGATAGGGATCGCCCTAAACTTTCCAAATTCGACGGGAAGGGTTCTTCCAAGAGCCCGCGCCGTGGTCAATCTGGAAAAAAGAAGAACTCGCATAAGCAGGAAAAGGATCCCAAGGCTAAGTTGCGCATCATTCCATTGGGCGGCCTTGACGCCATTGGCAAGAACATGACCGCATTCGAGTGCGGTTCCGACATGGTTCTTGACGATGCTGGTTTGATGTTCCCAGATGATAATCATCCGGGCGTCGATCTTATTCTGCCCGATTATTCCTATGTGCTCGAAAACGCAGAAAAGCTGCGCGGCATCGTTATCACCCATGGCCACGAAGACCATACTGGTTCGTTGCCGTATCTGCTCAAAGACCTTGATGTGAAGATGCCTATCTACGCCACCAAGCTCACGCTTGGACTCATCGAAGGCAAGCTTAAAGAGCATAAGATCAAGAATGCCAAGCTTTGCGAAATCAAGCCTGGGCAAACCATTCAACTGGGCAGCATTACCGCAGAATTCTTTTCGGTGAACCATTCCATCCCTGGAGCCGTGGGCGTGTTTTTCCGCACTCCGGCGGGCAACGTTCTGCATACGGGCGACTTCAAGCTCGATCAGAGCCCCATTGATGGCGTGCGCACCGACTTCGCTGCTCTTTCGCGTTTTTCGGAAGAGGGCGTTGATCTTATGATGTCCGACTCCACCAATGCCATGAACCCCACTTTCACCCCTTCAGAGGCTGAAGTAGGCAAAACCCTCAACAGCGTTATTTCGCATGCGAAGGGGCGCGTCATCGTTGCTTCGTTCGCATCGCATATTCACCGTATGCAGCAGATTTGCGATGCTGCGGTACGTAATGGCCGTAAGGTTGCCGTTACTGGGCGTTCAATGGTTCAAAATACCGATATTGCCCGTCGTTTGGGCTACCTCAATATTGCCGATAAAGACATCATCGATGCCTACGACCTACGTGGCATGCCAACCGATTCTTATGTGGTTATGTGCACTGGTTCTCAGGGCGAGCCACTTTCCGCCCTTGCCCGGATTGCTGCCGGCAACCACAAAACCATCGAGGTAGAAGAAGGCGATACGGTTATCATCTCCGCCACTCCCGTGCCTGGCAACGAAAAGGCAGTAACCAAGGTAACCAACGACTTGGCGAAGATCGGCGCGGACGTTTACGACAAGTCTCGTGCGCGCGTTCATGTGTCGGGCCACGCTTCCGCTGAAGAGTTGAAGCTGGTTCTTTCCATGGTTCAACCGAAATACTTCATGCCTGTACATGGTGAGGCTACGCACCTTCGTGCTCACGCTGAGCTTGCGAAGCTTACCGGTGTTCCTTCCAAGAACATCTTTATTTGCGAAAACGGCGAGTCTTTGGAGCTTACTTCACGCGGTATGCGCCGTGGCAAGCCGGTTCCCAGCGGCATCATTTTGGTTGATGGTCTGAGCGTGGGCGATACTTCGGAATTTGTACTGAATGAGCGCGTAAGTCTTGGCTCTCAGGGTGTTGCCGTTATCGCTTGCGCTGTGAAGAGGGGCACTACCGAGCTTCAGGGCACGGTGCAGGTTGAAATGCATGGCATCCCCGGCGGCGATGAGCCTCAGTTCGTGGAAACTGTTTCCAATTCTGTTTCCAGTGCGCTCAAGCGCTCTCTTTCCAAGGGCGAGGATAAACGCAGCGTGAAACGTGCGGCTCGCAGTGCTTTGCTTTCGATTCTGTGGGAGCGCACAAACCAGCGTCCTTTGGTGGTTATCAACATACTTGAGGTTTAAAATCACTGGTAAATAATCGATTTCAAACGAACTAATTTATTAAATGCACTAAGGAATTCGATGGCAACTAACAGTAATGGCAGTCGTGGTAAACAGGCAGCCCAGCGAGCAGGCTCTCAGCCGGGAGCTCGCCGGGCGCTTTCCGCCAATAAGCGCAATGCGAGCGCAAAGCGTAATGCCGCGCAACCCCAACCCTCTCCAGGCCGTATTCTTGACGACCGGACTCGTCGCGATATTGCTGCTGTGGCTCTTATCGTTGTGGCTATAGCGCTGCTTGCCACCACACTGCTCAGCAGCGATGGCGTGGTAACCGGGGCCCTTTCGCTCGGTTTGCGCCTTTCGCTTGGCTTGGGTGCCTACGTTTTGCCATTTTTGCTTATTGGTTTGGCGATTACCCTGCTCATTCGCTTTGAGCGGCAGATGGTTCCCGCTCGCGTTGCCATTGGTTTTGCCTTGCTTTTCATCGCATTCCTTACCATCATGGCGTTGTTTACTCCAACGGCTCAGGAAAACCCGAACAACCTGTTTATTCAGGTTCTTCTTGTTGGTCAGGGTGGTTACATCGGTGCAGGTATTGCTTGGGCTGGCTTGGAGCTGTTTGGCTTCACGGTTTCAATGATCCTTATGGTTGGCGTTATTGTAATTGCCCTTATCATCATTGGTTTTTCTATTTCTTCTTTAATCGAGAAAATGCGAAACCATGGTGATGTCGATGAATTCGGTGAGCCTGCCGAAGACGGCTTTTCCCGTATGCCCAAGTTCTCTATTGCTCGTATTCGCAAAGGGCATTCAGGGAGGAGCGAAAAGCTCAGCGCTCAGGAAAGCCTTATGTCGAGCATGCCTACGCAGTCAATATCCACCGAAAAGGCTGCTGCTTCCCAGGCTGAAACCCAATTGCTGTCCAAGTCCGAAAAACCAGCTCGTAAACGCCGTACCAACGGGCAGCGTGCAAGCGAAGCCGCCAAGACCCTTGCTTTTACCGAGGAAAACTCTGAAGCGGCTGCAGCTCCTGCTCGCCAAATGACGCGAAAGCTCGGCTCCCGTCCAGAAGGGGAGAGCGGTACAGCGTCTTCGCAAAAGCAGGAGAAACCAGCACAGAAGCCCGCTAAGAAGAAGGCTTCCGATGTGGCAACCCCTGAGCCTTTGGAAGGTTTTGAGCTGCCCGAAATGAGCCTTCTGAACACCTCGGAAAAAACGCCTGTCACCAAAGAAAGTGAAGCTTCGCTTCGCTCCACTGGCATGCTCCTGCAGGAAACGCTTGCCGATTTCGGCGTTCCGGCTGATGTTGTTGGTTGGGTTCATGGCCCCACCGTTACTTTGTTCAAGGTGGATTTGCCCTCTGGCGTTCGCGTAAACCGCGTTTCCAACCTCACCGACGACATAGCATTGGCCTTGGCTGCTCCTGGCGTGCGCATCTTTGCGCCCATTCCCGGCACCAATTACGTTGGTATCGAGGTGCCGAACAAGAAGCGTGAAACCGTGTTCTTGGGCGATGTGCTGAAAGATGCCAAGCCGGGTCCTTTGCAAATTGCCATCGGCAAAGACGTTGAAGGCCAGAGCATCATCAGTGATTTGGCCACCATGCCCCACTTGCTTATTGGCGGCACCACTGGCTCCGGTAAATCTGTGGCAATCAATGGGTTTATCATGTCTATCCTCATGCGCGCCACTCCAGCCGAAGTGCGTATGATCATGATCGACCCCAAGCGCGTTGAATTTACACCCTATAACGGCATTCCCCATCTCTACGTTCCTGTGGTTACTGAAGCTCGAGAAGCCGCAAGTGCTCTTTCTTGGGCGGTTGCCGAAATGGAGCGAAGGCTTAAGGTGTTCAGTGGCATCGGTGCGCGAAACATAGGCCAGTACAACGCTAAGGTGCAGAAGGGCTTGGAAATCAACGATGCCCCTGCAAGCGAAATGCCCTATATCGTAATCATCATCGACGAGCTGGCCGACTTGATGATGAACGTTGGCAAGGAAGTGGAGTTCTCCATCTCGCGTTTGGCGCAGCTTGCTCGCGCTGCCGGCATCCATCTGATTGTTGCAACGCAGCGCCCTTCAACCAACGTGGTTACCGGTCTAATTAAAGCCAATATCACTAATCGAATTGCGTTCAACGTGGCCTCCGGAATCGACTCCCGAGTAATTCTGGATACGCCTGGAGCAGAAAATCTTATTGGTTTGGGCGACTTGCTCCTTTCTAAGCCGGAACTGGCAAAGCCCCAGCGCATCCAAGGCTGTTTCGTTTCCGAAGATGAGATCAGCGCTGTCGTGGAGAAATTGAAGGCACAAGGTGAGCCCGAATATCACAATGATATTCTTAAAACCAACGTTATTACCTTGGGTGATTCGGCTCCTGATGGTTCAGGTGGAACCGCGTCAGGTTCAGACGACCCGCTTGTATGGGATGCTGCAGAAATTGTTTGCTCATCGGGGATGGGCTCAACGTCAAATTTGCAGCGTCGCTTGAGCGTCGGCTACGCCCGTGCTGGTCGCATCATGGACTTGCTCGAAGAAAAGGGAATTGTTGGGCCGCCGAATGGTTCGAAGCCGCGCGAGGTATTGGTAGACCCTATGGAGCTCGAAACCATTAAGGCTTTCGAGCTTAACGATGAGCAATAGCGGGAAGCGAGGACAGCTTATGCACCAGATTAGCTTCGGCAATGTGCTGAAAGAAGCACGCTTGGCAAAAGGCCTCGACCTGGGTACCGTTTCCCGCGAACTGCGAATCCGTCAAGACATTATTGTTGCCATTGAAAACTCCGACTTTGCCCGCATGCCCAGCCGTGGCTACGCACGTAACATGGTTGCGGCATACGCTCGTCTTTTGGGTTTGAATTGGCAAGACGTTTCGCGCATGTACCTTGACCAGGAATACGCTTACCAGGTTGAGGTGGCCCACGACAACATTACAGATAATATCCGAATGCATAACCAGGCTGGCACCCAACACCAGCAGCGTGGCAATACCGCTTCTTTTGGCAGGGTTGGATCTTCGCGTTCTTCTGCGCAGAACAGAGTAGGAGTTGGCAACCATCCTTACGATGGCAGTTCCAATGGTATGGGACGTACTGTGTATTCTCAGAATGTCGATGTATATCCTACTTTTGGGAATTCCCAGCCCGTAACCCACCGTGCACGTCGTTCGGCCATGCCGCAGGGCAAGTATGGAAACATGTATTCTGCCCCCAGCGATATTCCCAATCCCAACCGAAAGCGCAACATCGTTATTGGTGCGATCGTTGCTTTTGTGGTTGTTATCGGCCTTGTTATCGGAATGCTCTTAACGCATCAAACTCAGCCTCAAACCAATATTCCGGTTACTGGAGCGCAGAGCGTTGGCACCTCTTCTGAAGAGGCTTCCCAACAGCAAGAGCAAACGCAAACGCAGCAAGCAACTGAAACGGCACCAACTGAATTCACGCTGAAATACTCGGTAGCTAAGGGTAGCTCTTCTTATATTGAGGTTTATGTCGATGATGCAGTGCAGGAATCCAGCACCGTTTCCGGCCCTGCTGAAAAGTCGTATACAAGCTCAAGCAAAATTCGATTTGTAACCACGGAAACCAGCGGTGTTACCGTATACATCAACGATGAGGCGCAGAAGTTGGAAACCAATAGTTCGGGAATCGTAAACACCACGTTTACGTTCTCTGAGATATTGGAACAGTGGTACACCAATCATCCTAACGTTAAGCGCGATACTTCTAGCAGCTCCTCAAGTGCAAGCGGTTCCTCGAGTTCTTCTTCTTCTTCGAGTTCCGCTAGCTCCAAGACTACTGCTTCAAGCTCTAGTTCTTCGAACTAGCCACTTTCAAGCATGTGTACCTTTTGGGTTAGCGCGATTGCTATGGGAATCGTGCTAACCTTTATTTTTACGTGGCTATATTCCACGTTTTACCAATTCTGAATTTGAAAGGAAGCTTCATGGCTAAAGATTCCAGCTTCGACGTTGTTTCCCAAATCGATATGCAAGAAGTAGACAACGCCTATGGTCAGGCAAAAAAGGAAATCTCGCAGCGTTACGACCTTAAGGGCTCTGGCGCCGATATCTCTTTGGACAAAACGGCAAAAACGCTCACTGTTGTTGCTCCAAGCGATTTTGTATGCAACCAGGTAAAGGACGTGCTTACATCCAAGCTTATCAAGCGCGGTATTGAGCTTAATGCTTTGGATTGGGGCAAGCTCGAAAGCGCAACGGGTGGCACGGTACGCCAAACCGCAAAGGTTATCGAGGGCATCGATCGTGAAACTGCCGGCAAGATCAACAAGGACATCAAGGCAACCAAGCTCAAGGTTAAAGTAACCATCGAGGGTGATAAGCTTCGTGTTTCCGGTCCTAAGCTTGATACCCTTCAGGAGGTTATTGCCTTCCTTAAAGAGCAGGATTACGGCCAGCCTCTTCAGTTCAATAACTATCGCTAGGATTTGCGCTTAGCTATGACCAAGAATATTTCTTTTCTAACCATGGGCTGCGCCAAGAACGAATCGGACAGCGCTCATATGCAGCAAGACCTAATTCGTGCTGGCTATAACATTGTTCCACTTGAAGAGCCCAGCGATGTAATAGTCGTTAACACCTGCTCCTTCATTCAAAGCGCTATCGAAGAAAGCCTCGATGCGATTTTCGAAGTTGCGGGCTATGATGCAGTTAAAGCCGGTGATACCAAGCTGGTCGTTTGTGGGTGTTTGCCATCCCGCTTTGGCCAGGATCTTGATTCCGAGCTCACCGAAGCCGATCGCATTGTGCCTTGCGCGAAGGAAGATAGCATAGTCGAGATCATCGATGGCCTGTTCGGCTCTACCTCGAATAAAAACGCTTACGAAGTTGCCTTCAGTTATGCACCGAGTGAATATGTGAAAATCTCAGATGGCTGCAATCGTTTCTGCTCGTTTTGCACCATCCCTTACATTCGCGGCCGTTATCACAGCTTCGAATACGAAGAAATCGAACAAGAAGTTGCCGAGATGATCAAGTCCGGCACCAAGGAAATTGTTCTTATCGCGCAGGATTCTGGAATTTGGGGCTTAGATCTAACTCCACGCCAAACGCTTGCATCGCTTCTGAAGCGTTTAGCGGAATCTCACCCTGATACATGGTTTCGCGTAATGTACCTTCAACCTGCCGGTCTTACCGACGAGCTGCTTGATGTGATGGCGTCACATAAGAATATTTGCAAGTACTTCGATGTTCCCTTGCAGCATTGCGACCCTGAAATCTTGAAATCCATGAATAGACAGGGTTCTCGCGAAGAGTATGAGGCCATGGTTTCCCGCATTCGTGAGCGCATTCCCGGCATTGCAATTCGCACCACACTTATTGTGGGCTATCCTGGCGAAACCGACGATCAGTTTGAGGATCTTTGCGATTTCGTAGAAGAGGCCGAATTCGATTATGTGGGCATTTTCCCGTATTCCCCAGAAGACGGCACGCCTGCTGCTGAATTGCCCAATCAGATTGACGAAGACACAAAACAAGAGCGCTACCAGGAATTACGCGATATAGCAGATTCTGTTTCATCGCAGCGAATCGCTAGTCGTATTGGTACCCAACTAGATGTTCTGGTTCTTGGCGAAGAAGAGGATGGGCAGCTTTTCGGGCGCGCCCAGTGTCAGGCTCCTGATGTTGATGGCGTTGTTTACCTTAGCGAAGGTTCTATTGGCGAGGTTCGCTCCGTTACCATAACCGATACGCTTCTTTACGAAATGGAGGCACTTGGTGAGTAGCCAAGAGTTCGATGAAACAACCCTTTGGACGCCAGCAAACGTTGTCACCCTCATTCGCATCCTGCTGGTTCCGGTTTTCGTTGTGGCCATTATCTCGCCATGGCCGGATTATTTTCCGCAGTGGCCCGATGCGGAGCTTTGGAAGCCCTGGGTTGCTGCTCTTATTTTCGCTGTTCTTAGTTGTACCGATGCCTTGGACGGCTACCTTGCTCGCAGCAGGGGAGAGGTTACCAACTTTGGCAAGTTTATCGACCCTCTTGCGGATAAGATCTTGGTTGCCGCAGCTTTGTTGGCTCTAATTGAGCTTCAGCTGTTACCGTCTTGGGCGGCCTTGCTTATTATTGCTCGCGAATTCATCGTTTCCGGTTTGCGTATGCTGGTGGCAACGCATGGAGTAGTTGTTGCTGCTAGCTGGTACGGCAAGGCCAAAACCGTATTCCAAATTATTGCCATCTTGCTGTTCATCATCAAAGGCTCAGATTTGCTCACCTCTCTGCACCCAGACATGGAGTTCGCATTATACGTAGTTTCCTGGTTCTTCATGATCATTGCCTTGGTTCTTACTATCGTTTCGATGATCGATTACTTCGTAAAGTGTGCGCCTATTTTGGGCTTCGGAAGCATTGGCGCTACCGAAGAAGGTGGTGTGGATGCGCCTAGACCCACAACTGCCAATGCCCCTTCAAAGCGGGAACTTGCTGGTCTTGCTGCGCAGGTTGTTGCAGAGGCAAAAGACAAAGGCATGCATATCTCTACAGCGGAAAGTTGCACGGGTGGTCTTATCGGAGGTGCCCTCACCTCTGTGCCTGGGAGTTCCGCCGTTGTGGAAGGCGGCATTATCAGCTATTCCAACGATGTGAAGATGAACGTGCTTGGGGTTTCTGCGGAAGACCTTCGAAACGTTGGAGCGGTTAGTTCTGAGGTTGCAGCCTCTATGGCAGTGGGGTCGTTACGTGTTGCAGGATCTGATGTAGCGGTTTCGGTTACTGGCATTGCCGGCCCTGGAGGCGCAGTCCCTGGAAAGCCTGTTGGCACGGTTTGGTTTGGTCTTGCTAAGAAGGGCGAAACCACCACTTATGTTCGTCACTTTGACGGAGATCGCAGCGAAGTCCGTTCCTTCACGGTGAAATTCGCGCTTGAACTGCTTCTTTATGGGGTTGATCCTTCGCTGGAAAAGCCCGTTTCCGATTAACTTTCTAATTATTTTCGAAGGATTTTGGAATTTATTTCGCATAATTTTCAAAAATATTTGGACGAATTTTCCAACATTTTTGGAATCTGATTCGCATCGCTTTCGTATTTTGTTCCAAAATTTTTAAGATCTCATATTTACGATTCCCCTAGACGTTGCAAACAGTATTGCAATCGAACGCATGTTCGGTTAATCTGTTAACGTCCAAATGCAACACCTTCGTTATAGGAGAAGAAATGAGCCAGGACAAAGATAAAGCACTAAAGATCACCACCGATCAGATTGAACAGAAATTTGGCAAAGGCGCCATTATGAAGCTTGGCGAAAACACCAATATGCAAGTTGGCGTTATCCCTACCGGCGCATTACCTCTTGATGTTGCGTTGGGCATCGGCGGCGTTCCCAGGGGCCGAATCGTTGAGGTATATGGGCCGGAAGCCAGCGGCAAAACTACTTTGGCGCTTCACATCATCGCTGAAGCTCAGGCTGCAGGTGGCGTTGTTGCGTTTATCGACGCCGAGCATGCGCTCGACCCTGTATATGCCGCAAAGCTCGGCGTTGATGTCGACGAAATGCTTATATCTCAGCCCGACACCGGCGAGCAGGCATTGGAAATCTGTGACATGCTCGTTCGCTCTGGAGCTATCGATTGCGTAGTAATTGACTCGGTTGCAGCTTTGGTTCCTCGCGCTGAAATTGAGGGCGAAATTGGCGATACTACCGTTGGCCTTCAGGCGCGTCTTATGAGTCAAGCTCTTCGTAAACTAGCAGGTTCATTGTCGAAGTCGAATACCACCTGCATCTTCATCAATCAGCTACGTGAAAAAATCGGCATTATGTTCGGCAACCCTGAAACTACTACGGGCGGCCGCGCTTTGAAGTTCTACTCCAGCGTTCGAATTGACGTTCGCCGATTTGATTCCGTTAAAAAAGACGGCGAGTTCATTGGTAATCGCGTGCGCGCTAAGGTCGTTAAGAACAAGGTCGCCCCACCGTTTCGTCAGGCAGAATTTGACATCATGTATGGCGAAGGCATTTCGAAAGAAGGTTGCGTCCTCGATATGGGCGTGGAGTGCGGCTTTGTGAAGAAAAGCGGTTCTTGGTTCAATTATGGCGAAGAGCGTCTTGGGCAGGGCAGGGAAGCTGCAAAGCGCACATTGGCAGAAAACCCCGACATTCGCGATGAAATCGAAAACAAAGTACGTGCGGAATACAACCTTCCCCTAATTGGTGGCCAGGAAGCTCCAGCTGTTCCAGAAGTGCCTGCCGCTAAATAACTGAAGCATGAAATCTTACAAGAACGGGGCGCGCGCGCAAGCCAACGGGCGCGCGCCTTTTTTATTTGAAGATTCTGACGCCATCAGCCCCGAAGAGGAAAAGAAGCGGGCTTTTAGCAAGGTTTTACGCCTAGTTAAGGTTCGGGACCGTTCTGTATCCGAGGTGCGCAAAAGATTATTGCGAGATGGTTTTTCGGAAGCTGCGACGGAAGATGCGGTTTCGCGCTGTATCCAGCTTCGCTTTTTAGACGATGCTCGTTTTGCGGAAGTATTCGTTAGGTCGCGTCTTAGGGCTGGAAAGGGATTGAGCGGCATTGTACGCGAACTCAGGAGCCATGGTATTAACCCTAACGAACTGCTTCCTGGGTTTCCCGATGCCTATTTAGAGGGAGCGCCGAATCAGGAGGATGCAGCTTATGCTTTGCTTTGCCGTAAGCCGCCACATTCGAAGAATCAAAAACAAGCCGCGTACGCAAAACTGGTAAGAGCGGGTTATTCTATGGCTTTAGCGCAGGAAGTTGCAAAGCGTTGGTATTCCGAGCAAGTTGGCGTTTCGGAAAAATAGTTTGATCATTTTTCTCTAATAGCGCCTCAGGATTTCATTCTGGGGCGCTTTATCCTAGTCAAGTACCGGGATTTTAAGCTATTATTAATTAGCTTGAGTGTACGCACCCGTTACGGTGCTTTTTTATATACAACTTAATAGTGCTTAAATCAGCATGTTTCGTTATATAAGTGTCGTTTCGCATCGGCGTGTTCTCTTGCCTTGGTATACCAGGGCATTTTTTGTGCCCTTTCTACCTTTCCACAAAAACGTTGCTTGAACGAAAGGGATTTAGATGATCGAGATCGTAATTGCCGCCGTAGTGGCAATTATCGTTGGCTTTTTGATCGGGTACTTTCTTATGCAGAAAGTGCTTAAAGAGCGCAACGATACGGTTGTGCGCGAAGCGGAAACCACGCTTTCCGATGCTCGCCGCGAAGCCGAGAATATGAAGCGCGAGGCTATGGTTGAGGCCAAAGACCAAGCACTGAAAATGAAGCAAGATGCCGAAAAAGAGAGCAAAGAACGTCTTCGTGAAGCTCGTTCTACGGAAAATCGACTCAATCAACGTGAGCAGTCTTTGGACAAGAGGGTTGAGGCCCTTGACCATCGTGAGCACCAGATTTCCAGCCTGCAAGGCCAGGTTGACCGCCGAGTGAAAGACGTAGAGCGCGCAGAAGCTGAGGTTGCAGAACGTCTTGAGCAGGTTGCTGGGCTAACTGCCGAAGAGGCCAAAACCGAGCTTCTTGAAGGCCTGAAGGAAGAGTGCGTTCACGAGCAGGCTGCCATTATTCGCGATTCCGAAACTCGCATTAAAGCAGAAGCCGACAAAAAGGCTCGTGAGATCCTTGGCGTAGCGATTCAGCGTCTTGCAGCCGACCACACTTCTCAAATTACGGTTTCTACCATCCATATTCCATCCGATGATCTTAAGGGCCGCATTATCGGCCGTGAGGGTCGAAACATCCGCTCTTTCGAGCAGATTACCGGCACCAACCTCATCATCGACGATACGCCTGAGTGCGTAACCGTTTCCACTCACGATCCTGTTCGCCGCGAGATCGCTGCAGTAACTATGCAGAATCTCATCAGCGATGGACGTATTCACCCTGCCCGTATCGAAGAAATGTTCCATAAGGCAGAAAAATACGTCAATCAGCAAATCAAGGAAGCCGCTTCCCAGGCAACCTTCGATACTGGTATCCACGACTTGCACCCCGAGCTTGAAAAGCTCTTGGGCCGTCTTCGTTATCGCACTTCCTATGGTCAGAATGTTTTGAATCATTCGCTTGAGGTCGCATACGTTTGCGGCATGATGGCTTCTGAGCTTGGCCTTGACCCCGTCCCTGCAAAGCGTGCCGGTCTTTTGCACGACATTGGCAAAGCAATCGACCATGAGGTTGAGGGGTCGCATGCGGTAATCGGCGCAGATTTAGCTCGCCGTTATGGCGAAGATCCAGCTATCGTTCATGCAATCGAAGCTCACCACAATGATGTTGAGCCTAATAGCGTTATCGATGTTCTGGTGCAGGCAGCGGATGCTGTTTCCGCCGCTCGTCCTGGTGCGCGCAAGGAAAACATCGAGTCGTATATCAAGCGTCTTGAAAAGCTTGAAGAAATCGCCAACTCCTATCCTGGCGTTGAGCGCACCCACGCAATTCAGGCAGGCCGTGAAGTTCGCGTCATTGTATCTCCTGAAAAAGTTGACGAGGCTCATTCCACCGTTCTTGCCCACGATATTGCTGCTCAGATTCAGGCGGAGACCAAGTATCCTGGCCAGGTCAAGGTTGTTGTTATTCGCGAAACTCGCGCCGTGGATTACGCAAAATAAGCAATCGGGTAGCGCGGCTCCTTTGGGGCCGCGCTTTTCATTATGGCCAACGAATCATTGACAGAATTCATCCAGAACGTTTCTGGGGAAGATCATCTTCGGGTCCAAGACGACCTTGGGTCCGGTTTTGTGCGCCTTCGTGCGGCTGAAGCTCAACGCCGCCAGGCCAAGCAGGATATTCGCTCGTTCGAAGATGTTGTTATCGAGTTGCTTCGTAATTCCAGGGATGCGCATGCTCGATGTTTGTTTGCAGCTACATGGTGCAATCAGGGCAAGCGATTTCTTACTTTGCTCGACGATGGGGATGGGATTCCCGAAGCAATGCATGAAACGGTTTTTGAGCCGTTTGTTACCTCTAAGCTTGATACGTTTCATTCCGATAGGTGGGGCGTTCATGGTAGGGGTATGGCGCTTTATTCAATCAGGCAAAATGTTTCCGAAGCTAAAGTTCTTGAATCTCAGCCTGGGCTGGGTTCAATATTTTGGGTTGAAAACGATATTGCAAAACTTGGAGAAAAGCGGGATCAATCCACTTCGCCCTCTATATCAAAGGGTGAAGATGGGAAACCTGTTTTACGCGGCCCGCACAATATATTGCGCACGGTGCTTGAATTCGCAATCGATGAACGCAACACTATTGCCGTATACCTTGGCTCTCCCTCTGAAATTGTTTCAACGTTGTATTGGCTTGGTCAAAGAGTTGCTGACAAGCTCTCTGGCATTTTTGACTCTGACGCCTCTGAGCTTCCTTATGTGCAGCAATTCGGTGCCTGCTTAGATGCATCTGAGCTAGCAGAGCTTTCTGAGAGGTTCGGATTTCCGCTGTCTTCGCGATCTGCTTATCGCATCATGAAGGGCGAAATTGAGCCGCTGCCAACGCATCTGGAGGCTATTTTGGGGAAGAAAAGCAGCTCTGCATCTTGCCCAATCAAGCATAAGAATCCATCGAAAAATGCATCTTCAATTCGGTTCAGCAGCAATGACCTGGCTGAATTCCAGAATCGCGTAGCTGATTCTTATCAACCTTTAGCGCAAGCTTATTACCTCAATCCCGAAGTGCAGATTTCGGTTAAGAAAAATGGATCGGAGCTGCTTGTGCGTATCCCTATAGAAAAAGCTTCGGGTAACTAGCTTGCTGCCGGCGAATCAAACTAATTCGGCTACTGCGTTTATGCAGATGGTTGCGTTTGATTCCTATATACAAAATGGATAAAATAAATCGTCAAAAGCACCTGTACCAAGTGTTAAAACACAATTTAAATCGCAATTTAAACGCACGAAAGATCGCAAAATGACTGATTCCCCCCGTAAAGCTTCTCCTGTGCCTATGCAGGGAGGTTGCCTTAAGGTTTCTTCCAAATCTTCACCAGCATCTGTAGCCGGCGCAATTGCGGGCATGATGAAAGACGGGGTTCCGGTTGAAATCCAATCGGTTGGTGCGGGCGCGGTAAATCAGGCCGTTAAGGCCATTGCCATTTCCCGCGGCTTTCTTTCGCCAATTGGCATTGAAATCGTTTGCGTTCCTTCTTTTGCCGATATCGTTATCGATGGGGAATATCGAACTGCTATTCGTTTTTCTGTGGAGCGTCGCCGGTATGGCTCATTCGAAGAAGGCTCCGATCAAACTTTTTCCGAGTAAAAGGCTGCTTAATGTCCACTGAACATAAACCTTTGTCCAATTCCGCTGAAGATAATTCGTCTCCGCTTACCCATGTGCTCGACTGGAGCGATTTGTCTCAGAATCGCATTTCCGGGAAGACGTTTTCTATAGTTACCTTCGGGTGTCAAATGAATAAACACGATTCTGAGCGAATCGTTGGCATGCTTACTGCTCTTGGAGCGGAAGAGGTTTCTACGGTTGAAGAGTCGGACATCATAATTTTCGTTACTTGCTGCGTTCGCGAAGCTGCTGATGTTCGTTTGATGGGGCAAGTGGCTTCACTTAAGAATGTTCCATTACGTGAAAACGCGCCCGTAAACAAGCGCGTTGTTGTTATTGGCGGCTGCATCGGTCAGCGAGATGGTGAAAAGCTCGTAGAGAAGCTTCCTCACGTAGATGTGGTGTTCGGCACGTTTAATCTTGCCAGCCTTCCACGCCTAATCGAACAGACACTAGAAAATGGTAGTCATGAGGTCGAAGTGCTGAAGGAGGCTTCGGATTTTCCTACCGATTTGCCCAGTGAGCGTGAGTCGAAGTGGTCCGCCTGGCTTCCTATTTCTATTGGTTGCAACAATTTTTGCACGTATTGCATAGTGCCTTATGTTCGTGGCCGCGAAAAGTCACGCTCCATTGAAGACATCGTTGCCGACGCACGACAGCTTAAAGCAGATGGCGTTAAGGAAATTACCCTGCTCGGTCAAAACGTCAATTCCTATGGGCGTGATCTTTACGGTGAGCCTCGTTTTGCAGACTTGCTTCGCAAGGTTTCTGAAACTGGCATTGAGCGAATCCGTTTCGCAACTTCGCATCCTAAAGACCTTAACGATGATGTTATTAAGGCCTTTGGCGAGCTAGATAATCTTATGCCGGCTCTGCATCTGCCTGTTCAATCGGGCTCTAACGGCATTCTCAAGGCAATGAACCGTCGTTACACGCGCGAACATTACTTGGAAACCATCCAAAAGCTTCGTTCCGTCAAGCCCGACATAGCTCTTTCCACCGATATCATTGTCGGTTTTCCAGGTGAAACCGAAGAAGACTTCCAGGCAACTTACGACCTAATTAAAGAGGTTGGCTATCATCAGGTATTTACCTTCATTTATTCCAAGCGCGAGGGAACCCCTGCCGCTCGAATGGAAGACGATACTCCTCGCCAGGTAATTCAAGAGCGTTTCGAACGCCTGGTAGATTTGGTTCAAGAAGGTGCACTTGAAGTTAATCAAGCTGAACTGAATCAGACTGTGCCTGTTTTGGTGGAGGGCGTGTCCAAACGCGACTCCAACGTACTTACTGGTCGTAGCCCGAAGAATCAAACAGTGCATGCTCCCATCCCTGAAAACAGCTCTATCGAAAGCCTGCAGGGCACTATCGTAAACGTTCATATTGAACAGGCTCGTGCTTGGTATCTTCGTGGCAAGGTTGTTTTGTGAGCCAGTGCGTAATTGCCATTTTGGGCCCTACGGCTTCCGGAAAGTCGGAATTGGCTCAAAACGTGGCTTTGGCTTTGGGTGGGGAAGTGGTCTCTGCCGACTCGATGCAGATCTACAAAGGAATGGATATAGGCACAGCGAAGCTCCCTGCCGGCAAAATGCTCGTTCCTCATCATCTCATCGATATCCTAGAACCAGGTGAAGCTTTTTCAGCCCAGCTGTTTCAGAAGCTCTCTCGCGAAGCATTCGCTGAAATTTCTAGCAGAGGCAAAATTCCCGTATTGTGTGGTGGCACCGGGCTTTATGTTCAAGCGGCTCTTGAGGACATGCGTTTTCCCAAGGGTGAACAAACAGATAATCCAATTCGTGAAAAATACGAGAAAATGGCATCCGAAGAGGGGAATGAAGCAGTTTGGAACCTGCTAAACAGCTTGGATCCTGATTCTGCCAAAGTCGTGCACCCTAATAACGTCCGAAGAGTTATACGCGCTCTTGAAATGCATGCTCAGGGCGTTTCTTATGCCAAACAAGTCAGCGGAATGAAGAATCTGCCTGAGGTTGTTCCTTCTGTCCGTTTTGGTTTGCATCGTGATCCGGTTATTCTTGCCAAACGAATCAACGATAGGGTAGACCTTATGTTTGAACAGGGTTTGATACAGGAAGTTGAGCATTTACTCGAAAATGGCCTCCGCAATGCTTTAACCGCCCCTCAAGCTATTGGCTACAAAGAGGTTGTTGCTGCGCTAGATGGCAAATGCACCATGCGTGAAGCTTCGGAGCAGATTAAAACTGCAACCAGGCGTTATGCAAAGCGTCAGCGAAGCTGGCTGCGCCGCGATAGCGGTCTTATTTCCCTTGACGCAGACAGCCTGAGCCCCGACCAGCTTCTTGCTATTGTGCTTGAAACCTATAAGCAACGAAATGCCATACAATAAGCATGAACAATACAGTGCTTCCCGATAGGAGACGTAATGCAGCTGAATTTCACTAAGCTTCACGGCTTGGGCAACGATTTCGTTTTTGTTGACGATATGGCTGAGCAAATCGAGCTCACTGCCGAACAAGTTGCCTTTTTGTGCGACCGTCACTTTGGTATTGGCGGTGACGG
>CAZQWR010000009.1:0-24277 GCA_964597085.1 uncultured Cryptobacterium sp. | reverse complement strand
TTGAGCGGGCGCTCGTTTAGAAGATCAGCGACTTCAGGCCGATGGCTATGAGCACGATGCCGCCAATGATGGTGGCCTTGCTGCCCAGGGCATGGCCGAAGCGCTTGCCTATGAACAGGGCAACCGTGCAGGTAAGCGCGGTGGTGATGCCAATGAGCGAAACTGCCAGAAGCATGTTCACTTCAAGCGCGGCGAAGCTTACGCCAACGGCCAGGGCGTCAATGCTTGTCGCCACTGCCTGGAACAGCAGTACGGGCAATGTGAGGGTGCTCTTCGAAGGGGTTTCTTCGTCTTCGTCTTCATGGAAGGCGTCCCAGATCATTTTGCCGCCGATGAAGCCCAAGATAACGAAGGTGATGATACCTGCGTACTGCGTGATGATTTCGCTTACCAGCCGGCCCATGCAGTAGCCGATAACGGGCATAAGGAACTGGAACACGCCAAAGGCAATGGGCATGGATGCCTGGCGGATGCGGCTGAGTTTGGGATAGGCGAAGGCGTTTGAGATGGTAACGGCGAACGCATCCATGGAAAGCGCCAGGCCAAGCATAATTATTTCAGGGATTCCCACAAATATCCTTTCTTCTACACCGCGCTCTATTGTCCTACTTTCATGGCTGCCCAAGGCTATAAACGGGATTTAAGGGGGCATATTCAACAAAAGATGCGTTTTGTATAGAGGAATCCTATTAGTTGCATTGGCGCGTCACAATTGGAAGGCTAGTTTTACTAGCTGTTAGGACAAATCCACCAAACAGTTGCATAACGAAGGGAATATGCCACATGGCAGAAGAGCTTCAAGAGCAAAGGAACAGCGAGCAAGAAGGCCCCCGTTTTGAAAAGGGCTCTATGCGCGAAGCGGTCGACAAAACCCGCCCGGTGTCTAAAGGCGATGAGCGTACGGCTCGCATGGGCACTGGCTCTATCCCTAAGCTCATTGTGGAGTTCGCCATTCCCTCCATTGTGGGCATGCTGGTTAACGGTGCTTATAACGTTATTGATTCGGTGTTCCTTGGCCAGGCCATGGGCGAAACGGGCCTTTCGGTTGCCACGGCAGCCATGCCCATCATGACCATCTTCATGGCGCTGGGCATGCTCATTGGCAACGGCGGCAATGCTCTTTGCGCTTTGCGCTTGGGCGAAGGCAACCGTGATGCCGCCGAAAAAACGTTGGGCAATACGGTAGGCCTGGGTATTGTCATTGCAGTGCTGGTGGCCGTTCTTGCCGGCATCGATCCGTGCATGGAAGCGCTCCTTTCGCTTTCCAGCGTTACGCCCGAAATCCACGACTACACCTACGGTTTTGTGCGCATCATCAGCTTCGGCGTGGTGTTCCAGGTAATAGGCTTGGGCGTTAACAACTTCATTCGTACTGCCGGTGCCCCTAATCGTGCATTGCTTACCATGCTTATCGGCACGTTTGCCTGCATCGCCTTTAACTTCTTGTTTGTTTTGGTGTTGGGCTGGGGCGTTAACGGCAGCGCGTTGGCTACCGTTCTTGGCCAGGGCGTTTCCTGCCTTTCGGTTCTTTGGTACTTCATTCTTACCAAGGATGTTGCCTTTAAGCTGCATGCGCGAAACCTCAAGCTCGAAGCTGAAATTGTGGGCTATATCTTCAGCCTGGGCGCGGCCAGCTTCATCATGCAGATGGCCATGTCGGTTATCAACTTCCTTATCAACTACTTGCTGGTGCTCTACGGCGGCCAGAGCCCGCTGGGTGCCGAGGCCGCGCTTGCTTCCATTGGTGTTGTTCAGCGTTGCGCTATGTTCACTGTTCTGCCGCTTATTGGCACAGCAGTGGCCATTCAGCCCCTGCTGGGCTACAACTACGGCGCGGGCTTCATTCCGCGCGTGCGCAAAACGCTGCTGTGCGGCATATTGGCGGCAACCTGCCTGGGCACTTTCATGTGGGCGCTGCTTATGCTCTTTGCGCCCGATGTAGTGAGCATCTTCGGCATTCGCGATGATGCCCTTCGCGAATTCACGGCGTTTGCGCTGCGCATCCAAATTCTGGTGCTGCCGTTGGTTGGCTCGCAGATTGTAACTTCCAACTACTTCCAGGCAACTGGCCAGCCGCTGAAGAGCGTTCTGCTTTCGCTTACGCGTCAGATCTTGTTCCTTATCCCGCTCTACATCGTGCTGCCTATGGTGCTGCCGGTGCTGGTGCCTTCGCTTAATAGCTTGGATGCCATCTACTTTGCGGTACCGGGTGCGGATATTTTGGCCGTTGCCACTACGGCAGCCTTCCTGCTGTTTGAGCTGCGTCGCCTGAAGAAGCTGGAGCGCGGCGAGATTTCTGCGAAGTTTGGCAAGGGCGCCAAGGCTGCTGAATAGCCGGGCCTTGTATGCCGAAAAGCGAATGTGAAAGTGCGAGCGTTGCCCCAGGCTTGCTTGGACGGCTTTTGCGTTTGCGGTTTGCTTTGTGGGGCTCCTGGATGAAGCCACTAGGTTTGTCCTTGTTCTTTTTCGTAGGAGGCTTGCTCAGCGGCTCCATCTGGCTGCAGCTTTCAGGACGGGCTGTGTGAAATTTCGTGCTCATTGTTTTGTGATGGACTGTTAACATTCGTGCAAACAAGCTTTCATCTGGCTTTATCCTGCCGTTTTCGGATACCAGTTAAGCTGTTCTACAAAAACGCCAAAATTGTCCGTTTCTATATATGAAACGCGGAATTATACTTCCCCTATCGCACGTCCGTGCGAGCAAAACCTAAAGGAAGGAACTCCTCATGTCTGAAGTGCTGACGCAGCATTCCGCTGCGCGTGCCCGTTCCGTCGCTTTCTGCGGCCTGTCTATTGCCCTTATGGCCGTTGCGGCTTGGGTTACCGTGCCGTTTGGCCCGGTGCCGTTTACGCTGCAGACCTTGGCTGTGATGTTCGTGCTGTTTGCCCTGCCGCCAAAGCTGGCTCTTGTTGCCATTGGCGGCTACTTGGTTTTGGGCGGCATTGGTTTGCCGGTATTTTCTTCCTTCAAGGGAGGTCTTGCTGCATTGCTGGGGCCCACCGGTGGGTTCATCGTTGGCTTCTTCGTGGCCGGTGCCATTGCTTTGGGTATTGATGCCCTGGTGAAGCGCACGCCGCTTTTCTCTTCCGAAAAAGAAACTTCGTTCTTCGGCACGCACATGGCTGCTGGCCGGTTGGCTCGTAATTTGGTTATGGGTATTGTGTTCCTGGTTGTGCTGTATGTGTTCGGCTGGGCTTGGCTCATGGTTGCCGGCAATATGAGCGCCGAAGCCGCCTTCGCTGCTGCCGTTGCGCCGTTTGTGCTTATCGACTTGCTGAAGATGGTTGCTGCTGTGCTGGTTGCGCAGGCAGTGAGCGCAGTGGTTAAATAGTTCAACCAACAAACGCTTGCGGTTGAAGGCCTTCCATCTGGGAGGCCTTCTTTTTTTTGGCTGCCCGCGGCGGAGGGCGGTGCCGCCTATCGGCGCATGCTTCCGCTTGTTTCGGCTTTCAAGAAATTGTGAGGGAAATCGCGAAGATGGTTCGACGCATGGTTCAGGGCATCCCAGCACATTTGCTCGAATACCTGGGGCGATTTCTTGGAGGCAATTCCTTGAAAGCCGCGCTCCAGGATGCGCCGAGAGGCGGCACCGCCCTCCGCCGCGGGCGAGGGGGAAGTTCTCCCAGTTGGAACCTTGGCAAGCTTTTGTTGGCTTGGGCGGGAGAGGGAGGGAAATGGCTTGACGCATGGTTCGCCTTGCCCCGGAGTCTTTGAGCAAGTACCTGGGGCGCCGCCTTGGAATCAATCCTTTGAAAAGAGGGCTCCGCGACGAACCATATGGCGCCCTCCGCCGCGGGCGAGGGGGAAGTTCTTCCGGTTGGGGCCTTTGCGAGCTTTTGTTGGCTTGGGCGGGAGTTGGGGTGAGCCGTGTCCCTGGTTTACTGCAGGGCGGGGAAGGCGGCTACGAATACGGCTCCGCCTTCGGGGGCGTTGAAGGCGGTTACGGTGCCATCGAAGCTCTCTACGATTTCCTTTACGATAGCCAGGCCCAAGCCGGCGCCGCCGCTGTAGCGGGCGCGGGAAAAGTCGCTGCGGAAGAAGCGCTTGAACAGAAGCGACGGGTCGTCTTTGATGCCGCAGCCATCGTCTTTTACCGCCACAACAGCCTGCTCGTTCAAGCCGGAAAGCAGCACGGTAACGTGCCCGCCTTCGTCTACATGGCGAATGGCGTTGTCTACCAGGTTGATGAGCGCTTGCTTCAGGCGGTCGGTGTTTGCCAGGATGTCGGGCGCGGCGCCTTCGATGGCAAGCGTTACGTTTTTGTCTTGCGCCAAGGGCTCCAGCATGTCCACCACTTCTTGCGCAACCGTTGCAATGTCCACGCGCTTTAGCTCGGCAGCGGGCACGCCGTCCTTTGCATGCTGCAGGGCCAGCAGGTTGTTGGTGAGTTTCTTCAGACGCTCCGATTCGTTCAGGATAATCTCGCAAAAATGCTCGCGCGTTTCCTGGGGCATGTCGGGGTCAAGCATCAGTTCAGCGTTTCCGCTGATGGCGGTAAGCGGCGTGCGGAACTCGTGCGCAACGTCGCTTACGAAGGAGTCTTGCTGGTTCTGGATGTTGGTAAGCTCGTTGAGTTTGGCCTCGTAGGCGCGGTTCAGCGCGCTGAAATCTTCCGAAAGGCGGTCGGCTTCGTACAGACTGCCGGTGGTTTCGAACGTGATGGACTTATCGCCTTCGCGGTAAGCGCGCACCTTGCGCACCAAGGCACTGAGCGGTTGTGAAATGAAGTGAGCAATAAGAAGGCTCAAAAAATAGCATAGGCAAACCGCGGGAACAATGTAGGCAATTATAAAAACGGGGCAGCCGAACACCACTACGGCAGCAGCGCCAATCAAGCCGCCGGCAAGCAGGGCCAGCAGCGTGGTTAGAAAAGAGATTTGCGTGTACAGCCTCATGAATTCCCCTCGAAGCAACGAATGCGGCGTACGGCCGCCGGCTATAGCCGAGTTACTTCTTGAAACGGTAGCCGTAACCGCGTACGGTTTCGACAAGCTTGGGGTCGTAACCGGCTGCCTCTATCTTATCGCGCAGGCGCTTGATGTGCGTGTCTACCGTTTTGGTTTCGGTGATGAACTCCCAGCCCCAGGCATCTCGCAGCAGGTCTTCGCGCGAAACCACCTTGCCGGCGTTGCGCATAAGGCAGCTTAGGAGCTCGAATTCGCGTGGGGTGAGGTCGATGGCGCCCTTTTCGCCCTTGGCAACGTGCGTGTCCTCGTTCAGGGTGATGCCGCTTGCCGTTACCTCGTTGGTGGGCTGGGCAATTTCGTTGCCCTGGCTGCGGCGCAGCAGCGCACGGGTGCGGGCCAGAAGCTCGCGCACGCCGAAGGGCTTTGCCAGGTAGTCGTCGGCGCCAAGTTCTAAGCCAACCACCTTGTTCAACTCGGTATCGCGCGCGGAAAGGAACAGGATGGGCGTGCTCATCTTCGCGCGAATGCGGCGGCACAGCTCGTAGCCGTCGATGCCTGGCAGCATAATATCCAGGATAAACAGGTCGAAGTGCTCGCTTTCGATTTTTGCCAACGCGTCTTCGCCGTTTGCGGCCACCTCGGTTTGGTAGCCTTCCTTTTTCATGGCATAGCTGACGAACTCCGTGATGGAGGGCTCGTCATCGACGATAAGAATGCGGGCGGATTGGTTTTCCATTTGCGGCACCTCTGAAACGTTAAAGGCAAATTACGGTTTAGGCGAAGCCTAGCAAGGAAGATGGTATGGTAGCATTCGCTCGAAGCGCATATATCTGAAGGGATTGTCAGAAACATGTTACTTGCTATCGATGTGGGAAATACCCAAACCGTGCTGGGCGTTTACGACGGTGAGCGTTTGGTTCATATGTGGCGCGTTGCCACCAACGTTGACCACACTTCCGATGAGCTGCGCATCAAGGTGCACGTTCTTTTGATGGCCGAAGGCCTGAGCGAAAATTCCATCGATGGTGCCATTCTGGCTTCCGTTGTGCCTGCTCTTACCCACAATTGGGAAAAGGTTTGCATGCGCTCCTTCGGCGTGGAAGTGATAGTTGTTTCTTCCCAAACCGTGGGTCATCTGGTGAACATGGACAAAACCAAGTTCGCCGAGCTTGGCGCCGACCGCGTGGCCGATGCCGCTGCTGCAAAGGCAATGTACGGTTCGCCCGTTATCGTGGTGGACTTCGGCACGGCCACCAATATTGAAATCATCAACAAGGAAGGCACCTTTGTGGGCGGCATCATCGCCCCCGGTGTGGAATCTTCCATGCGCTCGCTGCTTTCCCGTGCGGCGCTTCTGCGTTCCGTTGAGCTGGAAGACCCAGGCACGGCCATTGGCGAAAACACAGCCGATGCCCTGAAGGTTGGCGTGGTGTACGGCGAAGCCGCCCGCGTGGATGGTTTGGTTGAGCGCGTGTTCGAACAGCTGGGCTACGAGGCAACCGTGGTTGCAACCGGCGGCTTGGCCCACCGCATAGCTCCCGCTTCCAAGCACATCACCGAAATCAACCTTGAACTCACTTTGCAGGGTTTGCGCATGATCTACCATGAGCTTGCAAAATAAGCGTCAAACAATATACAAGAGCCCTATTTACCAATAGAAAAGGAAACGAACCTATGTTGAGCGATATCGAGATTGCGCAGGCGGCAACGCCGAAGCCCATTACCGAAGTTGCTGCCAAGGCAGGCATCAGCGAAGATTACCTGGAGTGCTACGGCAAAACCAAGGCCAAGGTAGACTACAATCTGCTGCGCGAGCAGCCCCATACCCCTGGCAAGCTGGTTCTGGTAACCGCCATCAACCCCACCGCTGCTGGTGAGGGTAAAACCACTACCACTGTTGGCTTGGGCGATGCTCTTTCCCGCCTGGGTAAGAACGCGGTAATCGCTCTGCGCGAGCCTTCGTTGGGCCCCGTGTTCGGCATCAAGGGCGGCGCTGCCGGCGGCGGTTACGCCCAGGTTGTTCCCATGGAAGAAATCAACCTGCACTTCACGGGCGACTTTCACGCAATCGGTGCTGCCAACAACCTGCTGGCAGCCTTGCTTGACGCGCATATCCACAACGGCAATGAGCTGGGCATCGACGTTCGCCGCATTACCTGGAAGCGCGTGGTAGACATGAACGACCGCCAGCTGCGCAACATTGTTTGCGGCTTGGGCGGCAAGGCCAACGGCGTTCCGCGTGAAGATGGCTTCGACATCACGGTTGCTTCCGAGGTTATGGCCGTGTTCTGTCTGGCAACCTCCATCACCGACCTGAAGGAGCGTTTGGGCCGCATCGTTGTGGGCTACACCCGCGAAGACAAGCCCGTTACCGCTCACGATCTGCACGCTGAAGGCGCTATGGCTGCTCTTTTGAAGGACGCCCTGAAGCCCAACCTGGTGCAGACCCTGGAAGGCACGCCCGCATTCGTGCACGGCGGTCCCTTCGCCAACATAGCCCATGGCTGCAACTCCATCATGGCCACCAACATGGGCCTTGCTCTGGGCGACTACTGCGTAACCGAGGCAGGCTTCGGCGCCGACCTGGGTGCAGAAAAGTTCCTGGACATCAAGTGCCGTCTTGCCGGTTTGAAGCCCGACGCAGTAGTGGTTGTTGCCACCGTTCGCGCGCTGAAGAACCACGGTGGCGTTGCCAAGGCCGATTTGAACGAGGAGAATCTGGAAGCGCTGGAAGCCGGCCTTCCCAATTTGCTGCAGCATGTTGAGAACATCACCAAGGTGTTCGGTCTGCCCTGCGTAGTGGCTATCAACGAATTCCCCACAGACACCGAAGCTGAGCTCAACCTGGTGCGCGCAAAGTGCCAGGAGCTGGGCGTGAACGTTGCCCTTTCCCAGGTTTGGGCCAAGGGCGGCGAAGGTGGCGTAGAGCTGGCTGAAGAGGTTATGCGCCTGTGCGAACAACCCAGCGAGCTTAGCTTCACCTATGAAGACGATCTGGGCTTGGCTGAAAAGATCGAAACCATTGCCAAGCGCATCTACCGCGCCGATGGCGTTGACTTCGCCCCCGCTGCCAAGAAGGAAATCAAGCAGCTGGAAGGCTTGGGCTTCGGCAACATGCCGGTATGCATGGCAAAAACCCAGTACAGCTTCTCGGACGATAAAGACCTGTTGGGCGCACCGCGCGGCTTCCGCATTACGGTTCGCCAGGTAAAGGTTTCCGCAGGTGCAGGCTTCGTGGTTGCCCTTACCGGCAACGTAATGACCATGCCGGGCTTGGGCAAGGCACCTGCCGCCTTCAAGATCGACGTGGACGAAACCGGCAAGATCTCCGGCTTGTTCTAAGCGGCAATCAGTCTGAAAAGAAACGCTGTTACTATCGGGCTGGCTAACTGCCAGCCCGTGCTGTACTCGAAAAGGAGCGCACTTGAGCGAATTGGACTTCATAGAAAAGGTTGCGGCAGGCACGCCTACGCCCGGTGGCGGCGCTGCAGCTTCATATGTTGGCGCTTTAGGCTCGGCGCTCAATTCCATGGTGGGCAACCTCACCGTGGGCAAGAAGAGCTACGCCGATGTGGAAGCCGACGTTAAGGCTTGCTTGGTGCAGCTTGAAAACGTGCGCAAAGAGCTTATCGAGCTTATGGACCGCGATGCGGCCGCCTTCGCTCCGCTGGCAGCGTGCTTTCGCATGCCGCGCAATACCGAAGAAGAAAAGGCCGTTCGAAACGAGGCCATGCAGAAGGCCCTCATCGATGCCACGGAAGTGCCGCTGGCAATTGTGAAGGCTTGCGCGCGCGTAATCGAGCTTTCCGATTTCATGGCGCACCATGGCTCCAAGATGGCGCTCACTGATGTTGCCACAGGCGTTTCGTTTGCGAAGGGCGCGCTGAAAGGCGCCGCCCTGAACATCTTCGTAAACGCTAAAATGTTAGACGATCGCGAGCGCGCTAAGCGCTACACCGACGAAGCCGAATGCCTCATCATCGAATGGGGCAAACGCGCTGATGATATCTATATCTTTGTGTTGGAGGGACTCCGATAATGACGCAAATTCTTAAATCCAAGCCGGTAACCGATGCTATTGCCGCCGACCTTGCCCACCGTGTTGAGCGCCTGCATATTCTGGGCATCAACCCTACGCTCGCTATTGTGCGCGTAGGCGCCCGCCCCGACGATCTGAGCTATGAGCGCACCGCTATTAAGCGCGCCGAAGCTTTGGGTTTGGCAACTCGTGTATTCGAGCTTCCCGAAGGCGTTTCGCAGGAAAAGTTGCTGCTGCAGCTTCGTCGCATCAATGCTGATTCCAACATCCACGGCTGCCTGGTGTTTCGCCCGTTGCCTGAAGGCATGGAAGACAAGCTTATCTGCGACGAGCTGGCTATGCACAAAGACGTCGATGGCGTTTCTACCGCTTCGCTGGGTGCTGTGTTCACCGATGCCAAGGAAGGCTTTGCCCCTTGCACTGCAGAGGCCTGCATCAGGGCTCTGGACCATTACGAGATTCCTATCGAAGGCAAGCACGTTGTGGTTGTTGGCCGAAGCCTGGTTGTTGGCAAGCCGGTTGCCATGCTGCTGCTTCGTCGCAATGCCAGCGTTACCATCTGCCATTCCCGTACGAAGGACCTGCCTGAGGTCATGCGCACTGCCGACATCGTCATCTGCGCCACGGGCCGCGCTCGTGCGTTCGGTGCCGAATGCTTCCGCGAAGGCCAGACCGTTTTGGACGTTGGCATCAACTTCGATAAAGACGGTAAGCTCTGCGGCGATGTTGACTACGAAGTGGTTGAGCCCATCGTAGATGCCATCACGCCTGTTCCCGGTGGCCTAGGTTCGGTAACTACTTCTGTAACCATGGAGCACACGGTGTTCGCAGCGGAAAAAACCGTTCGCTAGTTATTTGATTTTGCGGCCAAGCCGAGCCTGCACGTTTTAGCGTGCGAGCCCAGCTTGGCTTTCTTTTTTATGTGAAGGAGGGCCCGCTATGGCCGAATGGGTAGAAGTGGCGCGTACTGCATCGGTGGCGGAAACGCAGCAGGCAGCCGCCGCCTTGGCCAGCGTGGTTTCTGCTGGCGCCGTTGTTGCACTCGATGGCGACCTGGGCGCTGGCAAAACCCACTTCACGCAGGGGCTTGCGGCGGCGCTCGGCATTTCGCAGCCCGTTACCAGTCCTACCTTCAACCTCATGGTTTCTTACGACGAAGGTCGCCTTCCCCTGTACCATTTCGACCTGTACCGCCTGGAAGAGCCTGAGCAGTTGGACGATTTGGCCTTCTATGAAACCGTGGAGGGCAATGGCGTTTCATGCATAGAATGGGCCGCCAAGTTCCCCGAGGAAATTCCCGAAGACCGCGTGGAGGTTTTCATCAAGGTTCTGGGTGAAAACGAGCGTTTAATTCAGGCTCGCGCACTGGGCGCTGCCAAGCCCTTGCTGGCTGCCTGGCAAGCTGCGTTGCGCTAGGATAGCTAGCAGCAAAACACGCAGCGATGGCGCCCGGCGCCGCAGGAGCATTTTCATGAGTGAATACGTACTGGCATTCGATACCGCCAACGAGATGATCTCTTTGGGGTTGGGACGCTTGCGCCCCGAAACCAAGACCATAGAATGCGTTGCCTCACACGAGGTTGAGGCGTTTCGTGCTTCCAATGTGAAGCTGCTTCCTGAAGTTGATTCGCTGCTTGCCCGTACTGGCGTGGCGCGCAATCAGGTGGCTTGCGTGGTGTGCGGGCGCGGCCCTGGTTCGTTTACCGGCGTGCGCATTTGCATGGCAAGCGCAAAGGGCCTGGCCATTGGCCTGGACGTGCCGCTGTTTGGCGTTTCCACTTCTGATGCGCAGGCTTGGCAGCAATGGCAAAAAGGCGTGCGCGGTACCGTGGTGGTGCTGGGCGATGCCATGCGCAAGGAAGTGTATCCGGTGCGCTATGCCGTAAGCGATGCGGGCGTGGAGCGTCTGAACTCAGACACGGTTATGAAGGCAGCGCTGCTTCCCGAATGGTTGGGCGGCGAAGAAGCTGCACTCATCTGCGGTGATGCCTTGAAGAAATACTCCGATTTGTGCGAAGGCCATGGCGCGGTGGCAGGCGTTGCCGACCGTTATCCAACGGGCGTTGGCCTGCTGCTAGCTGCGCAGGCGTCTTGGATTCAGGGCGCATTCGACCCGGGCAACCTTGCGCTGGGCGACCCATGCGCGCTGCTTCCCGTGTATACGCGCCTATCTGACGCCGAAGAACATGAGCGCATTAAGTTCGCCAAGCAAGGTGAAGAGCCCCAGCAGCTGGATGCGAAGGATTTGCAATCGGGCGTGCAGGGCGGTTCCGCCATTCGCTATCAGCCGCTCGAAGCGGCGTGGGCGCCCGCCGTTGCCGCGCTGGAGCAGCAGGTTATGGGCACCGATGCTTGGAATGCCGCACAGATTTTGGATGAATTGCCGCGCGCCGATAGAACCTGGTGGGCGGCCTATGAAGTGCAAGACACCCGTAAGCGCACGGTAAATGTGGGCGAGGCAACTTTGGTGGGCTATGCCGGCGGTTGGATCAACGATGGCCAGGTGCAGTTGCTTAAGATTGCCAGCAGCCCCGAGCATCGCCGTCTGGGCATTGCCCAGGAACTGCTAACGCGTGTTGCGCTTGATGCGCGCGATTTGGGCGCCAAGGAAATGACGCTTGAAGTGCGCGCTTCCAACACGGGCGCGCATGCATTCTACGAGCGCCTGGGCCTGAAGAATATCGGCAAGAGCCCGCGCTATTATTCCGACAAGGAAGATGCCTGCATCTACGCTGGCCCGCTGCCCGTTTCCGAGCGCGACGTTGCCGGCATGGAGCTGCGTTTGAACGATGCAGCTCAAAGCGCGCAAGGGGCGGGGGAGCACATTCAGGTTCAGGGCAAGCTCATCTTGGCCATTGAATCCTCCTGTGACGAAACTGCCTGCGCGCTTATCGACGAGGCAGGTACCATCATCTCCGACGTGGTGGCTTCCCAGATCGACTTCCATTCGCGCTTTGGCGGCGTGGTGCCCGAAATTGCCAGCCGTAAGCACATAGAAGCTATTGGCGGCGTGGCCATCGAGTGCCTGGCGCAGGCGCGTGAACGCACTGGTAACCCCAATTTGACCTGGGAAAACCTGGGAGCCGTGGCGGTAACCTACGCTCCTGGCCTGGTGGGTGCGTTGGTGGTTGGCCTGGCGTTTGCCAAGGGCCTGGCCTGGGCGTGCGATGTTCCGCTTATTGGCGTGAACCACCTGGAAGGCCACCTGTACGCGAACAAGATCGCGTGCCCCAGCATCCAGCCGCCCATGGTGGTTTCGCTGGTTTCCGGCGGGCACACCATGTTGGTGCATGTGAAAGACTGGGGCGATTACGAAACCATGGGCTCTACGCTCGATGATGCCGTAGGTGAAGCGTTCGACAAGGTGGCAAAGGCCATGGGCTTGGGCTACCCGGGCGGTCCGCTCATTTCTGCGCTGGCCGAAAAGGGCAACCCCAAGGCGGTGCGTTTCCCGCGTGCGCTTATGCATTCGGGCGATTTGCAATTCTCGCTTTCCGGTTTGAAAACCTCCGTTATGACGTACCTGCAGAAGGAGCAGCAGGCGGGCCGCGAAATTAACCAGGCCGACGTTGCCGCAAGCTTCCAGGCGGCGGTAATCGATGTGCAGGTTTCCAAGGCGCGCACGGCGTTGCGCCAAACTGGTGCCAAGGAGTTTTGTCTGGGTGGCGGTGTTGCGGCCAACCCCGAGCTGCGCCGCGCCTACGAAGAGCTGTGCAAAAATCTGGGCGTGCGCCTAACCATGCCCCCGCTTTCCGCTTGCACCGACAACGCCGCTATGATTTCCCTGGTTGCGCTCGACCGCTACAAGCAACAGAAGTTCTTCCCTCTAACTTGCGATGTGAAAGCCCACGCTCCGCTCGACGAAGAGTACTAACCAGAGCACAAGAACGGCCGGGAGCCCCGGCCGTTCTACTCGCAAGCTAAAGCGCTTGTATGTGTGGTGTATTGGTTGCTTTACTCGATTACGTAAGCTGCCACGATTTCGGCTACATAGGCGGTGTGGAAGTCGCGGAAGCCGTCTTCCTCGGGGTACCACTTTTCCACGTTTTCGCTGTTCAGCAGCTTCAAATCCTGGTCCTGCACGTAGCGTACCTTGCATTCCAGCGTAAGCGGCAACTCGCGGATGCCGGGCACGCTTACGGCCTCGGGCTCCTCCAGGGTAAGGCCCAGCTCGGCAATTTTGTCCATATCGCGGCCGCTCTTGGAGCCGCACACGGCAATAATCTGCTTGTCGTATTCGCCCACGGGAATGTTCACCGTGAATTCGCCGGTGGCGTCCAAAAATTCCTTGGTGAAGCGGTGCTGACGCACGAACGTGGTGAACAGCGGCTTACCCCATTCAATGCCCAGCGTGCCCCAGCTGATGGTCATGCTGTTCACGCGCTCGCCGTTTTTGGTGGTAAGCAGCACGCCGTTGTTCACGGCCTTCATGATTTCGGTAGCGTTTTCAAGTACATCGATTGAGCGCTTCATGTTCTTCCTTTCGCAATGCCCGCACATGCGGGCGGTTTTCTAGGTTGATAAATAGACCAGACCGCTTGCGGCCGCCACGCTTGAAACTTGGTCAACATGCTTGGCGTTGGCTCTGGCTCAAACTGGTCAGCCTGCCACGCGCAGCCTTGCGTTAGCCAGTTGGCCCAGCGCCAGCTTCTACTTATAAGCGATATGCACAGCCGCAACGCCGAAGGTAACGTTGGTGTATTCCACGCGTGAAAAGCCTGCGTCTTTCAGCATTTTGGTAAACCCTTCCTGGTTGGGGAAGGCCTTGATGGACTTGGCCAGGTACACGAACCCCGAAGCATCGCCGGTTACGATCTTGCCCCAGGCGGGAATGCCCCAGCGCAGGTACACGTTGTAGCCAAAGCGCATAACGGGGTTGGGCGGGGTGCTGAATTCCAGAACGCACAGCGCGCCGCCTGGCTTCAGCACGCGATACATTTCCGAAAGCGCACGTTCGCGCTCGGGCATGTTGCGAATGCCGTAGCTCATGGTAATGATGTCGAACTGCTCGTCTTCGTAGGGAATGTCCTGTCCGTCTACCACGGCAAGCTCAACGGGAACACCCTTTGCCTCACCGGCGTCCAGGCGTGCCTGGGCAACTTCCAGCATGGCGGGCGTGTAGTCGGAAAGGATGATGCTTGCGGGTTGCTTACGCTCACAAGCGGTAAAGGTTACATCGCCTGTGCCACCGGCAATATCAAGCATGCGGGTTTCGGGCGTGATGGGCGATTTCGCAATAAGCGTGCGCAGCCAGCTTTTATATTGGCCAAAGCTCGAAAGCGCATTGAAGCGCTGGTATTTCCAGGCAATGTCGGTGAAGATCTTCTTCACGCGCGCCGAGGAAAGCTCGGCGGGTGCTTCCTGCCCGGTTGCCGTGTCGATGGAATGGTCGGCGTGGGCGGTTTCACGCGTTTCGGGTGCGATGGTCATGGTGGTGAAAATCCTTGCCAAATGGGTGTGTTTTGCTTCCAGCGTTTGATTATAGCCAAGCACGCCACCGCCCGTTGCACGGCACACATACGCGCTCTATGGAAAACCCCTATTTCGAAACGCTCCAATGCTATCATTGCAAGGAATTACCTAGCAGGAGGATGAGCATGCTTCTTATCGCCGAATACGTGGTTCCTGTTTCTTCGGAGCCTATCGAACATGGCGCTATCTTGGTGCAGGACGGCGCTATCGCCGACATTGGCGATGCCGATGTTATGCGCCTTCGCTACCCCGAAGAGGAAGTGAAGGATTTTGGCATGGCAGCGCTCACGCCAGGTTTTATCGACCTGCATGCGCGTATGGAAGACGCGGTATTCCGTGGTTTGGTCTCCGATGCTCCTTTCGCTGAATGGCGCAAAGAAATAGCTTCGCTGCGCAAGCGTATTTCCTATGCCGAGGCATTTGACTCTGCATTCTTGGGTGGCCTTGAAATGCTTTCTTCGGGCGTTACCACTGTTTCCGACATCACCGAAACCGGCGCATGCGTTACCGCAGCCAATAGGCTTGGTTTGCGCGGCGTGTTCTATCGTGAAGCTGGCGCTATCGACAAGCGCTTGGTTCACTATGCCATCAAGAAGGCCGACAACGACCTTGAAAAGTGGGCTGGCGAAGTAGACACCAGCCGCATTACCTTGGGCGTTGCTCCTGCTCCTGTGTACGAATGCCATCCGGAAATGTATCGCGAAATTGCTCGCTACGCAGGTCAGAATGGCAATCTGCCCATTGCCATGGACTTGGCGGGCAGCCTGGAGGAATACCGTTTCGTAAAATACGGTGTGCCCATCAGCGTTGAAGAGGACCCCGGCCTGCAGGGCTTTATGGAAGTTCCGCCGTGGATGCCTACCGCGGTAACCCCCGTTAACTATGTGTTGAACTGGGGCCTGTTCGACGCCGAAAACGTCATGATCGTCTATGCCGTGCGCGTTACCGACGAAGACATTCGTCACCTGCGCGACTACAACGTTGCCATTGCGGCCTGCCCCACTTTGAATGCCCAGCTGGGCATGGGCGTTGCGCCTGTTAGTGAATATCTGCGTGCCGGCATGCGCGTTGGCCTTGGCACAGGCGCTCCTTCGTCCATCGATTCCATGGACATCTTCAGCGAAATGCGCACCGAGCTTTTGCTGCAACGCTCCCTTACCGGCGAGTTCCTGGGTTCCAAGACCCTTTTGGAAATGGGTACTTTGGGCGCTGCTCGCGCGTTGGGCATTGACGACAAAGTTGGTTCGCTCGAGGTTGGCAAGCGCGCCGATATCGTGGCCATGGACCTTTCTGGCTCGCATCAAACCCCTACGGCCGATCCTGTTTCGGCGTTGGTTGGCGCTGCAAGCAACAGCGACGTGGTTATGACCATGGTCGATGGCAAGGTTCTTTTCGAGCAGGGCCGCTTGCATGTGGAAGGCGGCGTGGCGAAGAACATCGCCCATGTGCTTCAGATCCGCGGCCGTTTGCGTTCTTAACCGCAATTCGTAAAACTATTCGCCCTCTTACGGAAAAGAGGGATGGGTATGTCGATGCCTGCGCTAAGGTAGCGGCACGCTATAAGGAAAGAGAAATCTCTCATGGCTAAAGCTAAGAAATCAAAAGGCAAGCAGAAGATGACTGCCAAGCAGCTGAAGGAGCGCGAAGAGCGCGCACTCGAGCGTCAGCGCCTTGCCAAGGAAAAGCAGGAGCGTCAGTCGCTCGTAAAGCGCATCTTCGTTATCGTGGTTTGCGTCATCCTCATCCTTGCGCTTTCCCTTCCCACCATGGGGCTTATGTTCCTTGGCGGTTCCCAGTAACCAGTAACGTTTGTTCGGGCCGGCTCATGCTGCGCCCTTTGTAGTAAAGGAAGTACCACTTGTTCGGCATTGGCGGCTTTGAGCTGTTCATAATCTTGCTGTTCGGCTTTTTGCTGTTCGGCCCCGACAAGCTGCCTGAAATGGCCAAGACCTTAGGCGCTGCCCTGCGCAAGTTCAAGCAGGCGCAGGCTGAAATGGAATCGGTCATCAAGGAAGAAGTGCTTGACCCAGACGCGGGCAAGAAGAAGCAGTCTTCTAAGCCTGCTCCCAGCTCCTCAACTGAAACGTTTGCCGAGCGCAAGGCTCGCTACGACAAGGAGCGCTCCGAGCGTTTGGCGCGCACCCAGCAGGAAGCTGCTCGCGCAGAAATGAAGAAGGAGGCTGCCGAAAAGGCCGCTCAGATCGATGCCGAACAGTCCAAAGCCGAAGCTCCTGCTTCTTCGGTTGAGGCCAAGTCGGCGGCAAAGGCTTCTGCTTCCGCTGAGCCCGCAGCTGCTTCCGTTGAAGCTGCACCCGCACCTCAGGCGAAGCCCGCTGCGGTCGAGCCCACGGTAAAGCCCGTTGCCACGGCAAAGCCTGCGCCTTCCATGACGCCCGACGAGCTGTTTGGCAATAAACCCATCAAGCCCGCTCCCGCCGCCGCAAAGGTGGCTGATGCAGCTCTTGCTTCAGAGGCTGCTGCGAAGGGAGGCGAATAAGCATGGCTATCGGTCCTGCGCGCATGTCGCTTATGGAGCACTTGGGCGAGCTGCGTATGCGCTTGGTGCGCATCGTAATTTGCCTGGTTGTTGCCATGCTGGTGTTCTATCTTTCCACCAGCACCATCGTGCAATTCCTGCTGGCGCCTGTTGCCGAGTTCATGCCCAAGGGCGAAGACGGTCAGGTGGCGCTTAACGTTCTAGGTGCGTTCGATGCATTTTCGGTGCGCCTGCAAGTTTCGCTTTGGACGGCCCTTGTTGCCACGGCCCCCATTACGCTGTGGCAGATCTTGGCGTTCTTCCTGCCTGCGCTCAAGCCCAAGGAGCGCAAGTGGTTCTTGCCCACGTTCTTTGCGGCGCTTGGTTTGTTCATCATCGGCACGGTGTTCTGCTACTGCGTTATTTTGAACCCCGCTTTCCAGTGGCTTACCGATCAGGCTTCCGGCTTTGCCAACATCCTGCCTGAAGCTAGCCAGTGGGTGGATATCATCATCAAGTTCGAGCTGGGCTTCGGCATCGGTTTCGAAATGCCGCTAGTGGTGTTCTACCTGGTGATGTTCGGTGTGGTTCCCTACAAGAAGCTGCGCTCCAGTTGGCGCGTGGTGTATATCGGGTTGCTCATCTTTTCCGCTGCGGTTACGCCCGATGCTTCGCCGGTAACCATGGGCCTTATGTTCGCTGCCATGGTTGTGCTGTACGAAATCAGCTTGCTTGCAGCCCGCATTGGCTTGAAGGGTCGCATTAAGCGCCGTGAGGAAGCCGAGCGTTTGGCAGCCCAGGAGGCCGAAGAAGCACGCGCTGAGCTTCGCGACTTGAAACAGAAGTATCAGGAACACCTCTGGGGCGAAGAGGAAGAAAAGTAGTTATGCACGAATTGGGAATCATGACGGGTGTCATGGAATCCGTCGAGCAGGCCGCCAAAAACGCAAACGCAGATAAGGTTCTTAAAATCAGCTTGCAGGTTGGTGTTATGACCGAAGCCATTGAAGATGCCCTGCGCTTTGCATTCGAGGCGCTTTCCGAGGGCACTATGTGCGAAGGCGCCGAGCTGGAAGTGAACATGGTGCAGCCCGTAAGCATATGCCTGGAATGCGGCAAGGAATACGAGCACGATCGTTTTCATATGGTGTGTCCGGAATGCGGCAGTGCATTTACCCAGCTCATTCAAGGTAAAGAAATGAACATCGAGTCCATTGAGGTGGACATTCCCGATGAAGACGAGCAGGAGGGCGCGCAAGAGGCGCAAGCCCAAAGCGCAGACCAACCCGAATAGCTCGGCAACGAACAACCCCGATTCTTACCCTAAGGTACGGAGGCAACTGATGCAGATCGATATGAAGCAACCCATTCTAGACAAGAACGACAAGCTTGCGCGTTCCAACCGCGAGCTGTTCGCCGAAAAGAAGGTATTCGTGCTCGACCTGCTGGCTTCGCCCGGCTCTGGCAAAACTTCTACCATCCTGGCAACCATCGAAGCTCTGCGCGATGAGTTCAATATTGCGGTAATCGAAGGCGACATTGCCTCTTCCGTCGACTCTGAAAAAATCAAGGAGCAGGGCATTGCCGCTGTTCAGATTAATACCGGCGGCGCTTGCCACCTGGAAAGCGACATGATTCGCCGCGCGGTGGATGTGCTGGATTTGGATAAGCTCGACCTTATCATCATCGAAAACGTTGGCAACTTGGTTTGCCCCACCGATTTCGACCTGGGCGAAAACATGAAGTGCATGATCCTTTCGGTGCCCGAGGGCGACGACAAGCCGCTGAAGTACCCGGGCGTGTTCCAGGCTTCCAAGGCCATTGTGCTGAACAAGGTGGACACCCTGCCCGTGTTCAGCTTCAACAAGGATTTGTTCTACGATCACATCAAGAATTTGAACCCGCAGGCTCCCATCTTCCCCATTTCCGCAACCAGTGGCGAAGGTGTGGAAGAATGGGCAAGCTGGCTGGGCGAACAGATTCGCGCATTGTAGCGAGCAAGAATACCGAGGCGCAGGCTTTAGGGCTTGCGCCTTTTTGCTTTTATGGGTGCGCGAGTTGTGGGCATGGAGCAAAAGAGTGTTCGAGAAATACGCGTTAGCGCGGCTCAATGCATGGTTTGCGGAAGTTTTACCGTGCTGAGCACGCTTAGACAAAAATCATTAGCCGATAAACGTCTTTTTTGAAATAGGTGGGCGCTTGGTCTTGCTAGCGCCTAGTTCGTGTTCGCTGGGCTTTTGCCAGCGAAGAAGCAGAGCAGGCATTGCGTTGTTGCCAAGGCAACCATAAAGGCAAGCGGTACGGTGTAGCCGCATGTCACCTCTGCAAGAGCGCCGAAGATGGAAGGCCCGCAGGCTGCCAGCAAGTATCCCACCGATTGCGCAATGCCCGAAAGGGCAACGGTTTCTTCGTGCGATGTTCCGCGCAGCGAAATAAGCGTGAGGGCTACAACCAACGAAGCGCCCTGTCCAATGCCGCCGAAGATGGCCCATAACAACGAAAGCTGCGGCGCGATAAGCCATCCCGATGCTGCAACAAGCAACGGCGTGCTGGCAACGAGCCCAGCGATAACCTGGTTTCCATGTACGTACATGAAGCGTGGGATCAGCAATCCGGAAAACGTGCCGATGATTTGGAACAGGAACAGCTGCGCCCCAGCATCGCCTTGGGTGCAGCCAGCGGCAACGGCAAAGGTGGGCAGCCAGTTCGAAAACGTGTAGAACGCGGCCGACTGCAAGCCCATGAACAGCGTAACCAACCAGGTGGTGGGGCGCTTCCATAGGGGAGTGGTGGCGCGTTTGCTTGTTGTTGTGGCTTTAGCTTGCGGCGGGCGTTCGCTTGAGATGGTAGGTTTTTCGCCCTTCAATGGTGGCTCGGTGGCCGCAGCGCTGTACGCTGCGACGGTTCGGTTGAAGCGGCAGGCTGTCGAGCGGTATACGTTCCCATTTGCGATTTGCTTGGCGCGTGATTCGTTTTCGGGGGTTCGCTCGTTTACCGCTGCCGCGTTAGCCGTCATACCGCTTGCCCGCTTGGCTTCCGAGCGAATCCTAAAATGCCAAAGCGCCGCAGCAATCAATGCGGGAATTGCCCAAAACGCCAACGCTATGCGCCAGCCGCCCAAGGCATCGGAAAGAGCTGCTGCCGTAAGGCCCGCCAAGGCGGAGCCAGTGGTAACGAAGGCGGAATATGCTCCCGTTGCCATGGAAATATGCTCGGGGAAATCGCGCTTTACGATTGCTGGGGCCAGCACATTGCCTACAGCGATAGAGCCGCCCACAACAACGGTGCCTATCCAAATCCACGTTGCATCGAACGCCGAGCGCACAAGGCAGCCTGCCGCGAGCAAAACCAAGGCCGCCAAAAGAACTTTGTTGGTATCGAAGCGGTCGGTTACGAACTGTACCAAAAAGCTCAAAGCAGCAAAAGCAAGCAATGGCAACGAACCCAAGAGCCCCAACAGCGATTCGCCCCAGCCCAAGCTGGCGCCAATCTGCGAAAGCAGCGGCCCCACGGCAATAATCGCCGGACGCAAATTAAGCGCAACAAAAAAGATGACGCAAGCCATCAATTTTGAAGGGTACTTTTCTGTCGTTGCCAACGCGTTCGTCTCCAATGCTCAGAGTTTCAAGTGCTGCAATTATCCACCATGAACAGTGCTTCGGAAGCATGCTTTCATTTCAAGCTTGCAGCACGGCCGTGAAACGAAGAAGGGGAGCCGCGGCTCTTGGCTGCCTTGGTAGTGTTTGGCCTCTAGCTCATAAGCTCTTTTGCATGTTGTCGGATGTAGGCTAACAGTTCCCAGGTGGCCTCGGATGGCTCACGGTCTTCGGGGATGTAGGCGTAGATATAGCGGCCATGCGCCGTTCCCTCTAGCCTCTTTATTGCCAGTTCGGGCTCTTCGTCTTCCAGCCAGGTGTATTCGGTTGCAATACAGCAGCCCATGCCGGCGCGCACCAGCTGCAGAGTTTCGCTGTAAAGCTGCATTTCGGCGATGATGTTGGGTTCGAAGCCCGCTTCCACAAACATTGCCTCCACTACGGTTCGCATGGGACCAGGTTCGCCCAGCAGGAAATATTCGTCTTTTAGGTCGGCGAGGGTAACTGCTTCTGCGCCTGCCAGGCGGTGGTTCGCCGGCAGCACAGCCACGAATTTCTCAAACCCGACCAAAGCGATACGCTCGTCTTCCTCAAGTTCCGCCATGGATCCTATAATTTCCAGGTCAACCGCCGAAGACTCCTTGCCCACTAGCGAAGAATCGGCAAAGCCCATACGGAAGATAACCTCTTCGTGGTTGGCGTGGAAACCGCGAAGCAAGTGCTTCCCTAAGCGCCCCAGCGGAATGTTTACACGGCAGTTGATAGTGCGCTGCCGCTCAGAGATGTTGGCGCGCACCGTTTTCTGCGCATCGTGCAAAATTGCGAACATGCTATTTGCCCGCTTTGCGAAGTAACATCCATTTTCGTTGATGGTGAGTCTGCGTCCATTACGGTCGAATAGGGTGAAACCCAGCTCGCGTTCAAGCTCTTTTAGCGCAGTGCTCAGCGCGGGTGACGAAACGTGAAGTTTCTTAGAGGCTTCGGCCATGTTGCCGCATTCGGCTATTGCTAAAAAATATTCGAGTTGTCGTAGCTCCATGCCTTTTGCTCCGTTCGCGAATTGCATCGCAATAAATAGTAACGCCTGCTGCGCAATAGGCCTGCACGTTGCCGTTACGTGATGTTTGGGTTTGGCGTTTACGCTATTTAAGCGTGGTGCAAGCCTTGTTTCGTATAACCAGAGGATCTTGCTGTGACCAGCGTAAATACCTTCGGTGCTTTTTCCTAGCTAGGTTTCTTATTCAATAATGTGAAACCTAATTACTTTTTCTGTTGATTTTCACGAAGTGAACATGTTCATAATGATAAGAAGGGAATCGGCCCTATTACCAATGAAAGGGGAGTTCAATGGAAAATCCGTTCAAGGAAATCGATCCGTCTCAGTTCAAAACGCATTGGCTGGACGTTCCGTATGCAAACGAAGACCCGCGCCAGGTGCTCGACCTGTGGCTGCCCAATGAAGGCGAAGGCCCGTTCCCGCTTATCGTGTTCATTCACGGCGGCGGCTGGGTTTCGGGCAACAAGCGCGAAAACACCATGCCCGGCGTGTTCAAGTTCCCCTCGCAGGGCTATGCCGTAGCGTGCGTTGAATACCGCTTGGTTCCCGACGTGCGTTGGCCGGAGCCTTTCGAAGATGTGCGCGCCGCCATTCGCTTCCTGCGTGCGCACGCCGCAGAATACAACTTGAAGGCCGATAAGATCGGCATTATGGGCAATTCCGCCGGTGCTCACCTTGCCAATATGGTGGCCGCCATGGCTGGCCGTCCCATGCTTCAGGGCCGCCGTTACGGCAATCTTGATCAGTCCGACGCCGTGCAGGCGCTTGCCAGCATCTATGCTCCCACCGACTTGTACCAGTGTGACCTGTGCGACCGCACCACGGCCGAAGATCAGGCCATGGCAACTGGCGGCATGGCTGCGCGCGGCAACGATGGCACTAAAGGAATGGGCTCGCCCCAAAATCAGCTCATTGGCATGTCGTGCATGGACAACCCGCAGGTTGCCGCAGGTGCCAGCCCTATTTCCTACGTCAACGAAAGCTTCCCGCCGGCTTTGTACTTCCACGGTATTCAAGACCATGTAGTGCCCTATACCCAGTCGGTTGGTATGGCACGCAAGGTAAACGACAAATGCGGCGAAGGCCACGCCAAGCTCATCTTGTTTCCCGAATGCGACCATGGCGCACCCGAAATGAAGTCCGATGAGGTAATCAACCAGATCCTCGACCTGTTCGATGAAGCTATCTGGGAAGGCGAGCATCAGCGTACCCCGTTGCCCGCCGACCCCAAGCTGGTGGAGTAGGCTTCTCGCTGCCACGGCTTCTTCGCATCTCGCAAACCCAAGCGGCACCGTGCAATGCTCGGTGCCGCTTTCTTGTTTCAAAACATCGAATTAGATTCGCCATCCCGTAATTCCCTAAATGTGAACGTGTTCATACGATTGTTATGGGGATCTAAAACAAGGAATAAGCAAGGGGAATCCAAATGGCAATTGGGAAAGCTGAGGGCACGCAGCTCGCGGAAAAGGGCCCCGTGCATTATTTGCCGGTAGTTATTATCGGTGCTTGCATTTGCGGTGTTCATCCTAGTGGCCATCTGCATGGCGATAGCTTTGGTGATGGCCTCGGCAGTTTATGCCAGGCAAAACAAGCTTCCGCGCGAGCGCCTTAATGGGACAGGCTTGTAAGCTGCGTAAGTCCTAGCTTTGTAGGGTTCTTGGCTGGGGCTGGCAAAACGGGGAAGGACGCGCATTCATGCATGCCCTTGTTTTGCCTCCAAAAATGCGAAACGTAAGAATCCATCTTTGGAATTCGCTTGTTATCGATACCTGAAACGGTTCAAATGATTCATGGACTTCAGGGGGTATAAGTGAATTATATATACAATTAAAATTGTTGATATATAGCGTCCAACGCTGCGCTATAAATAGCAGTGCTAAACGCTTATTCAATTTGCTTAATTGAAATCCAGTTTCGTTATTTTTCTTTTATTGAACGCGTTCATATTATCTGAATTGGGAGTTTCGGTAATGCTCGCGTGATTATTAGGGGATCGAAGCGAGCGTTCCGTATGGGAAATCGATGCAGCGCAAAACGAGCAGCGCAGCATCGATTGCCCGGTTTTTGCGGCGGGCAATACTTCCGCCGTCTGTCGCAAGGTAAGAAAACCTTAAAAAGGGGAGGGGCCAAAATGGCTACAGAAAGCAAGGAGCTTGTAGAAAAAAGCTTCATTCACTACTTGCCCATCGTTATCGTGGGCGTTCTCATCTGCGCTGTGCCTTCAGCAATCCTGAACAGCTGCGCAGGTATCTACTATCCGGTAATGGCTGAAGACTTCGGCGTACCGGTAAGCCAGATTTCTCTTTGGCGTACGTTCGACTACATCACCGGTATCATCGCTTCGCCTATCGCAGGTGTTTGGCTGGCAAAGCGCAACCCGAAGATGGTTATCCTCATCGCAGCCGCAGTTGAATCGCTCGTGTTCATCGGCTTCGGTGTTGCTTCCGACCTGTGGATGATCTGGATCCTGGGCGCAATCGCGGGCGTTACCAACGCTGTTATGCTCGGCGTTGGCGTTGGCGCAATCATGAACATGTGGTTCCGCGCTAGCACCGGCCTGGTAATCGGCATCTGCACCGCATTCACCGGCTTCGGCGGCATGCTGTTCAGCCCCATTGGCCAGATGCTCATCGATCAGGGCGGCTGGCGCTTCAGCTACACCACCCTGGGCATCCTGTCCCTCATCGTTATGGTTCTGGGCGTTTGCATCTTCATGAAGTCTCGTCCCG
>CAZQWR010000008.1:23073-25187 GCA_964597085.1 uncultured Cryptobacterium sp. | reverse complement strand
AATTGGTCCAGCTCGCTTTTCTTAGAGATGCCCAGCTTCTTGTACACGTTTTTCAAATGAGTCTTAACCGTGTTTTCCGAGATTTCCAAAAACGATGCAACCTCGCGCGCCGACCACCCGCGGTTCGTGAGCATGGCAACCGTGAACTCGGTGGTGGTTAAGTTGTCGGCCACCTCCTCGCTCCTACGAGGGTTGTGGATTCGACGCCACCCGGCGCTGAATCGATAGGTGATTTCAATGATGCGGTTGTACGTTTCAGGGTCGACGGGCTTCACACAGGTTTCGATAAGGCCGCCCAGCAAACCATGATGCTCGGCAACCCCCTCAACGAAATGGTCGGGAGCAGAAAGCTCCCACACATCCATAAAGTGGCGCTTTGCACGTTCGATATCTCGCAGCGACATGCAATCCATGCACGACACAAGGTGCAGATAGATGCTTGGAATCGGATACATTCCTGGCGCAAGGCTCAACGCGCTTTCGGCCAAGCCCAGCGAATAACCGTACTTACCGTCCAAGTAAGCCTGGTGAGCCTTAACGTAGGCATAGAACATGCGCACGCCAATGGAAAGCTCCGAGGCAACCTGGGCGGGAATATCCACTGGCTTGTCGTTTAGGTGCAGCAGGGAAAGCGCCGCATCGCGCGTAAAGCATGCGCAGGCATAGCTTGCGGGGTTCGATGCGGACTTCGCCGGCTCTTCTAGCCTGTTCAAGCAAAATTTCGCTTCTGCAATCTTGCCCAGCGAAAGGCTGGAATACACCGAAAGCAAATATGCCGAACAGCGCATTCCATCGTCCGCGGCATCCAGATAGGGCTTTGCGAATTCAATAGCATCTTCGGCTCGGCCCTGGAAATAAGCGAGCTCGGCGCGTGCGATGGCGCGCTGTTCTTCAGTAGGAAATTCCTCAACGGTTTTAGCACCCGAGCCTGGCTCAAACGCGCTGCCCATAAGAGGCATGAGGGTTTCCGTTGCCATTGATTGCTTCCTTTCGCTCGAATCTGGCGCAGGGGATTGGCCCGCTACGCCGCAAATTGAACTTATACGAGAATATCGCAAAGGCGCGCTTTATAACCCATCCGCCACAGCAGCGGCTTTTTCCAATGCTTGTACGGCTTGGGGAATCGCCTCTTCGGCAACACCGCCATAGCTCAAAACGAACCGCACCGGCCGCCCCGACTGATGCTGCGCTCGCGGCACCTCCTGCGCATAAAATGCCGAAACGGGGCGAATCATCACGCCGCACTCTGCTGTTGCCGCGGTAAATACCTGTTCCCATTCGCGTTGTTCTACCTTAGCGCTCGGCTGCAGCCCTAGCAGGAAGTGGATGCCGGCATCTTGGGCCTCAATGCTCATGCGCCCCGCCAACTTGCTTTGCTGCAGCTGTCCAACAAGCTCATCGCGCACGCTGCGATAATAGGTACGCATGCGATTCACATGGCGCTCATAGTCGCCGCTTTCGATGAAACGCGCCAAGGCAAGCTGGTCGATAGCGCTTACCGTGCAAGAATAAAAACCCAGTTCGTTATGAAAGCGTTGCGCCAATGCGGGCGGCAGCACCATGTATCCGATGCGAAACGCCGGCCCCAAGCTCTTGGTAAATGTGTTCACATACACAACCTTGCCCAGGGCATCGATGCTCTGCAACGAAGGAATGGGGCGGCCCGTTAGGCGAAACTCGCAGTCGTAATCGTCTTCGATGATACAGCGGCCTTCTGCTTCAGAAGCCCAGCCTAAAAGCTCATAACGGCGGCTGATGGGAACAACGATGCCCGTAGGATACTGATGGCTGGGCATAAGATGGAGCACATCCACGTTTGCGCTGCGCACCGCTTCGGGCTGCACGCCCTGCGCATCCAAGGGAACCAGCGCCAAGCGGACATCATTGGCCTGGTAGATTTGCCGCAAGCGAGCGTAGCCAGGGTTTTCCACGCCGTAAGTAAGCCCACGTCCCAGCAGCTGCACCACCAGGTTGTATAGAACTTGCGAGCCCGCGCCTACCACAATGCAGCTCGGGTCAACCTCCATACCGCGAAAACCGCGCAGATGTTCGGCGATGGCCTTGCGCAAGCGCTCAGTGCCCGCCGCAGGCACCTGCCCCACCAGCGTTTTCTC
>CAZQWR010000008.1:21023-22973 GCA_964597085.1 uncultured Cryptobacterium sp. | reverse complement strand
CTTGGCCCCATATTCCCCAAATCGCAAGCATAGTATCCGCGCCTAGGCTCGCTTCGCAAGTAGCCCTCTGCAACCAGCTGAGCATAAGCCCCCTCAACGGTGATAAGGCTCACGCCCAAATGCTTGGCGAAGGTGCGCTTGCTGGGCATCTTTTCATCTGGGGCAATGCGACCTTGCTCTATGTCGGCCTTGATGCATCGATACAGATGCTCGTACAAACCAAGCTCTCCGCGGTTGGCAAAGGAATAGGTAAGCATCTGCGCCGCCTTTCTACAATCTGGCTATATCGTAACTGACTATGTTCTGGCTATAACATTATTGCCTGTGTTGGATATACCAGCAATGCCAATTCACTCCTAAAGTCATCGCAACGAACAAAGCCCATAAGGCAAACGAACAAAAGGAGCTCTCCATGGCACAGGAAAACACCCCTGAAGAACAAGTGAAGCTGAACCGCCAGCTGGCGCAGATGCTCAAAGGCGGCGTAATCATGGACGTAACCACGCCCGAGCAGGCACGCATAGCCGAAGAAGCAGGTGCTTGCGCGGTTATGGCGCTCGAGCGAATCCCAGCCGACATCCGCGCAGCCGGCGGCGTTTCGCGCATGAGCGACCCGAAGATGATCAAAGGCATCCAAGAAGCCGTTTCCATTCCCGTTATGGCCAAGTGCCGCATCGGTCATTTCGTAGAAGCCCAGCTGCTAGAAGCCATCGAAATCGACTATATCGATGAATCGGAAGTGCTTTCGCCTGCCGACGACACCTACCACATCGACAAGACCAAGTTCGCCGTGCCTTTCGTCTGCGGTGCGCGCGATTTGGGCGAAGCGCTTCGCCGCATTGCCGAAGGCGCAACCATGATCCGCACCAAAGGCGAGCCCGGCACGGGCGATGTAGTGCAAGCGGTTCGTCATATGCGCAAGATGAATTCCCAGATTCGCCACGTAGTTTCGCTGCGAGAAGACGAGCTGTTCGAAGAAGCCAAGCAGCTGGCAGTTCCCGTTGAACTGGTGCGCTACGTGCACGAAAACGGCAAGCTGCCCGTAGTGAACTTCGCTGCAGGCGGCGTGGCAACCCCAGCCGATGCTGCGCTTATGATGCAGCTGGGCGCCGAAGGCGTGTTCGTGGGCTCGGGCATCTTCAAATCGGGCAACCCCGCCAAGCGCGCACAGGCCATTGTGAAGGCCGTTACCAACTACACCGATGCCAAGCTCATTGCCGAGCTTTCGGAAGATCTGGGCGAAGCCATGGTGGGCATCAACGCCGATGAGATCGAGCTCATCATGGAAGAGCGCGGCCGCTAATGGCAACGGGAATCCTGGCCCTGCAAGGCGCCTTTATTGAGCACAAACGCAAGCTGGAAGCGTTGGGCGAAGAATGCTTTGAGATTCGCCAAGCACATGACCTGCGCCAACCCTTTACGCGTCTGGTTCTGCCCGGCGGCGAAAGCACCACCCAGGCAAAGCTTTTGCGCGAGCTGGAGCTACTGGCCCCGCTGCGCAACCGCATAATCGATGGCATGCCAGTACTGGCTACCTGTGCCGGGCTCATATTGCTGGCCGAACGAGTTGAGGGCACGGGCGATCTGCAGAATCTCAATCCAGCGGCTGGCACCAAACGCATGCAGGTTCAGGGTTTCGGCACCCTGCCGGTAACCGTGCGGCGCAACGCCTATGGGCGCCAGCTGGGAAGCTTTCACACACAAGAGCGCTTTGGGCAGCTGGGCGTGGTGCCCATGACGTTCATCCGCGCGCCCTTCATCACCGAAGTACGCTCCCCTGCCCACACGCTGGCAACCTGCGAAGGCAACATCGTTGCCGTGCAAAGCGGCAACCAGCTTGGCATGGCTTTCCATCCCGAACTGGACGAAGACAACCGCATTCACGAGCTATTCCTAAAACTGTAGAAAGCTGAAGCCGCCAAAACGGAGCCAGGCGTTACTCGCAAAAAA
>CAZQWR010000008.1:0-20923 GCA_964597085.1 uncultured Cryptobacterium sp. | reverse complement strand
CTGCATCCGCCGCAATCGTCACAGGCAATGTGCCTCCCTTGGCGCCAAGCGCGAATCCAACTGCCCACAATGGCGCCAACAATGGCAATCAGAACAATAAGCACAATCGCACTTCCCAAGTTCATATCTGATCACCCTCCCGCAAATCAAAAGCCGCGAGCCCACCATAGCACTGGCAGGCTCGCGGCAAAATAATGGCTAAACCGTTAGCTATTCGGCTTCATCAACTGCGCGAACTGCAGCCTTGCCCTGCCACTTGTTAGGGCGGAAGAGCAGCCACAGGAACGCGGCGAACAGAACCACGGCAACAGCGGTGAAGGCGTTGAATGCAACCTCACCGCAAGCCAGGCCTGCGAACTGGTAGATCCACAGCGAAACAACCCAGGCAATGCCACACTGGTAGCCAATGGCTGCCCAGAACCACTTGCGGTTGTTCATCTCGCGCTTGATGGCGCCCATAGCCGCAAAGCACGGAGCGCACAGCAGGTTGAATGCCAAGAATGCATAAGCGGAACAGCAGGTGAATGCAGCCTGCACGTTCGCATACCAGCCAGCATCGCCTTCGTAAAGAATACCGAAGGTGGAAACAACGTTTTCCTTCGCAATGAGACCAGTGATGGTAGCGGATGCTGCCTGCCAATTGCCAAAGCCCTGGCCAGCCCAAATCCAGCAAATCGCATTGCCGATTGCGGCAAGGATGGAATCACCCTGATCGTCCACAGCAACCAGGCCTTCAGAAGCAATGCCGTAACCGGAAATGAACCAGATAAGAATCGCGGCAACCAGAATGATAGTGCCCGCCTTTTTGATGAACGACCATGCACGTTCCCACATACTGCGAAGCACGGCGCCAATGGTAGGCATATGGTACGGCGGCAGCTCCATAACGAACGGCGCTGGGTCGCCTGCGAAGAAGCGGGTCTTCTTCAAAATGATGCCAGAGCACAGAATGGCAACAATGCCCAGGAAGTATGCGCTCGGCGCAACCCACCAAACGCCACCGAACACAGCACCTGCGAATAAGGCGATAATAGGCAGCTTTGCACCGCAGGGAATGAACGTGGTAGTCATAACCGTCATGCGGCGGTCGTTCTGATTTTCGATGGTGCGCGAAGACATGATGCCCGGAACACCGCAGCCCGTGCCGATAAGAATCGGGATGAACGACTTGCCGGAAAGGCCAAAGCGGCGGAACACGCGGTCCAAAATAAAGGCAACGCGAGCCATGTATCCGCACGATTCCAGGAAGGCAAGCATCAAGAACAGTACGAGCATCTGCGGGATGAAGCCAAGCACAGCGCCTACGCCGGCAACCACGCCGTCAAGAATGAGATGCTGCAACCAATCCACGCAGTCAATCGATTTAAGCCCGTCTTCAACAAGCTTGGGAATGCCCGGTACCCAAATGCCAAACTGAGTTGGGTCGACGCTCTTGCCTTCAACCTCTTCGCTGTATTTGCCGTAGTCGATTTCCTGGACCTCGCCGTTTTCGTCAACGACTGAAGCGGTGATGTCCGATTTTGCGGCGACTTCCGCAAAATCATCTGCCTTCGGATCAAGCCCGCGCACCTTGGCGGCATCTTCATAGGCAGAAATCACCTTCTCGTCGCCCTTGTAGGGCTCTGCCACCTTCTGGGCTTCCTCGTAGGCATCGGCGTCAACTTCCGTGGTAGAGTTTTCGCCCGAATCGTCATCGTAGGAAGTGAAGGTTGCCGTGAGGCCTGCGGCCTTAGCATCTGCAATGAAGGTTTCAGAAGCAGGATCCAAGCCCGCTTCTTCAGCTGCCTTCTCGAACGCATCGATGGAGCTTCTTGCGCTTTCCAGCTCGTCCTTGGCTTCGTCGTATTGCTCCTGGCCAGGGCCAAGGAACCAGCCATCGCCGAACACGCCGTCGTTTGCCCAGTCAGTGGCAATACCGCCAACCGTGGTAACGGCAATGTAGTAAACCAAGAACATGATTACCACGAAAATGGGCAATGCCAAGATTCGATTGGTAACAATGCGGTCGATCTTGTCGGAAGTGGTCATACCAGTGGGATTGCCCTTGGTACGACAGTGGTCGATGATGCTGGAAATGTGGGAATAACGATCGTTGATGATGACGCTTTCGGTATCGTCATCGGCCTGCTTTTCCAGCTTTTCAACAACGTCATCGATGTTGGGCGCACCGGGCAAGGAGGCGATGATCTTCTCGTCCTTTTCCAACAGCTTGATGGAGTAGAAACGCTTCAGGTTCTCGGGCACATCTGCGGGAAGGCGGTCGGCCACCATGGCCAGCGCTTCCTCCGCCTCCGAAGAAAACGAAATGGGGGTAGCTGGAGCCGCCGATGCAATGCTCTTCAGGCAGTTAGAAGCCTCGTCGATGCCCTCATTGCGAAGAGCAGAAATTTCCACAACGGTGCAGCCAAGCTCCTTGGAAAGCGCTTCGGTATGGATCTCGTCTCCATTCTTGCGCACAACGTCCATCATGTTCACGGCAATTACAACAGGAACGCCCATTTCAAGCAGCTGGGTGGTGAGGTAAAGGTTGCGCTCAAGGTTGCTGCCGTCAACGATATTGAGGATGGCATCAGGCTTTTCCTGGAGAAGGAAGTTGCGGGCAACAACTTCTTCCAAAGTGTACGGGGAGAGGGAGTAGATGCCAGGGAGGTCGGTGATCTCGATGGACGTGTCGTCCTTGAGTTTGCCACCCTTCTTTTCCACAGTAACGCCCGGCCAGTTGCCAACGTATTGGTTGGAACCGGTGAGCGCATTGAACAGGGTGGTTTTACCGCTGTTCGGGTTGCCAACGAGTGCAACTCTCATGAAATCCTCCATTCAATGTTAGATAGAGCTAACTGCGGATTCTTAAAAAAGCCGACGGGGACGGCTTTTGAATAATTCTTTTATACAGGCCGAAGAGTGCTTTTGCTCACCTTGCGGCTTGCATAAAACTACTCGACTTCGATCGTTTGAGCGTCTTCCTTGCGAAGGGAAAGCTCGTAGCCGCGAACGGTAACCTCTACCGGGTCGCCCAAGGGGGCCACCTTGCGGATGTATACCGAGCAGCCCTTGGTGATGCCCATGTCCATGATGCGTCGCTTAACAGGGCCAGCTCCATTGATTTTCTTTACCGTAACGGTTTCACCGCTGCTGGTTTCTCGGAGTGTCTTCATGTATTCCTTCTTCTGTCTCTTCGCTGGGGGATGCGATTCGCAAAAAGCGAAGGTTAGACCATGATGTGCTTGGCAAGCTCGGAAGAAAGTGCCACACGGGCACCCTTCGCGTTCACAATAAGGTTGCCGCCGATAACGGAAACAACCGTAATCTCATCGCCGGGAATGAAGCCCAGGTTCTCAAGGTGACGATGCACATCGCCGTCACCGCGAAATGCCTTTACGCGGTAAATGCCGTTGTTCTTAACTTCAGACAGAACCATTTCGGCCTCCTCTCAACTTCTCCCTCCTTGGGAGACTTTAGTTATCTAAGGCTAACTAACAGATGTATGTTAACTGCGTCTTACACAAAGGTCAACGAATTCAACAACCAAACAGAACGAAAAACAACGCCCTTTACCGGATAGCTGCAACCACACTGTTCGGTAAAGGGCAAAATCGCAGGTAAATCGCGGTAAAAGTTAATCCCGTGCCGCTTGTTCCCCCTCTACAGGCAAGAAGCCTTCTTCAACTCCGTTTCGAGCAAAGAAACTGGAAAGCTGCTTTGGCTGAATGCATTCATCGCTCAAACCCAAATTGAACGCGTCGGAAACTGCATAAGCCTGTGCACGGCGCAGCTGCGCAGCGGATTCATCGCCCGCTTCCTTGTAATAGGTGGAAGAAAGCAACAGCGAACGCGAAATGTACCCCATCAACGCAGGGTCAGGCTGGGAAAGCTGCAGCATAGCGGCCATAGATTCCGGCGCCATGCGCAGAAGTAGCGAGCCATCCATTTCGGTAGCATCCTCAAGCGAATTGTCCAGCAGTTCGGCTGCGGCCTTTGGGTCGTCGTTGCCATTGGCGCGCTGCAAGCTTTCCCTGATGGCACCCGCAAGCATAAGGAACATGCGCATCAAATAATCTTGCGTAAACACGCTACTCCCCCTTTGGATGTTGAATGCCCAAGTGTTCATAGGCACGCTCGGTGGCCTGACGGCCCTTAGGCGTACGCACCAACAAACCCTGCTGCATCAAAAACGGCTCGTACACATCTTCGAGCGTATCCGGGTCTTCTGCAAGAGCAGAAGCCAAGGTGGTAAGGCCCACAGGGCGACCACCGAACTGCACGCACAAAAGCTCGAGTATGCGATTGTCCACCGCGTCAAGGCCCAACGGGTCCACCTCAAAGAAGCTGAGCGCCTGAGCGGCAATATCTTCATCTATTTCGCCGTTGCCACGCACCTGAGCCCAGTCGCGCACGCGCTTGAGCATACGGTTGGCCAAGCGCGGTGTGCCACGGCTCCTACGCGCAATTTCCAATGCACCATCATAGGAAATGGGCACATCCAAAATAGATGCAGAACGCTGCACGATAGAGGCTAATTCCTCAGGCGTGTAATACTGCAAGCGGAAAGCAATGCCGAAACGGTCGCGCAAGGGGCCAGTTAGAAGCCCGGTGCGCGTAGTGGCGCCGATAAGCGTGAAGCGAGGCAAGTCCAAGCGGATAGAACGCGCCGCCGGCCCCTTGCCAACCACAATATCCAAGGCAAAGTCTTCCAACGCTGGGTACAATACCTCTTCAACCATTCGGTTCAGCCGATGGATCTCATCGATGAACAGAACATCGCCCTCTTCAAGATTGGTAAGAATAGCCGCCAAATCGCCCGTGCGCTCGATAGCAGGGCCGGAAGTTGTTTTGATGTTGGCACCAAGCTCATTGGCAACAACTGTTGCGAGCGTAGTCTTGCCCAAACCCGGAGGGCCGGAAAACAAGATGTGATCGGCAACATCGCCGCGCTCTTGGGCTGCCTGGATAAGAATGCCCAGCGATTCCTTGATTTTGGTTTGCCCCAGGTAATCATCCAAGCGCTTCGGACGCAGACTGCGATCAAGCGCCAAGTCGTCTTCAGTAAATTCTGGCGAAACAGCACGCTGCGCGGGCTCAGACGTATTGCCAGGCCCACCCAAGCCCGAGCTCGCCTCGAACACCATGCCTTCTATTTTCACTCCGTCAGTCAAAGCTCAACTCCATGTTTTGCGCGAGCACCTGCCTTAAGGCGGGCACCTTAGCTACCCAAACGTTTCAATGCATACTTTATCAGGGCGTTTTCATCAGCGCCTGCAGGGGCGCCTTTCAATGCCACATCGGCTTCCGCAGAGGCGAAACCAAGTGAAAGCAATGCATCGCGAGCCCCGGCCATAGCAGCAGCAGAAGCGCTTACGGCTGCAGAGGGCTGCCCATCGGCGTCAAACAAGCTGGCGAGCCCCTCATCGAACGAGCCCTTCAGCTCCAAGATAATGCGCGAAGCTGTTTTCTTTCCCACTCCGGGGATCTTTTGCACTGCGGCCACATCCTGCGCCTGCACCGCTGACACCAATGCCTCTGGCGAAAACGCCGAAAGCGCCGCCAGGGCTACTTTGGGGCCAATGCCGCTTACGGTTATAAGACGCTCGAACAATGCCTTTTCTTCAAGAGACAAGAACCCATACAGCGCAATGCCGTTTTCGGAAACCTGCAGGTACGTATGAACTTGCACTTCCTGGCCAACTTCGGGCATTTTCGCCAGCGCACCCGATGGCATGCCCACGGCATACCCAACACCCTGCACATCTATAAAGGCGCAGCTTGCGGTTTTTCCCGCCAAACGGCCCTTCAAAAACGCTATCATCGCGCACCTTCCTCCAGTATCTTACGAGCGGCTGCACCAGCAGCGCCACCCGTTCCCGCACCAGCCATCACATGACCGCGTTGCTCAATAGCTGCCTGAAGCGATGCACCACCAGCGCCGCCAAAACCTTCATGTGTGGTGTAGCAAATAGCCGCCGCCAAAGCATCGGAGGCGTGGTCGGGCTTGGGCTCATGATCGAGCGAGAGCAGCTTCTTCACCATGTATTGAACCTGGGCTTTTTCGGCAGCGCCCGTGCCCACCACGGCCATTTTTATTTGCCGCGGCGTAAATTCGCCCACCGAAAGCCCGTGCTGCGCGCATGCCACAAGCGCCGCTCCACGAGCCTGCCCGGTTCCAAATGCCGCGGTGATGTTCTGCCCGAACCACACCGTTTCGATGCCCAGGCATTCCGGCTGAAACTTGTCTATAACCGCATCTATCTGCTCATGGATCTTGGCTAACCTGCGCGAGAGCTCTTCGTTTTTAGTGGTGGTAACACAACCATAGGCAATGCACGTTAACCGCGAGCCGCTCTGTTGCACAATGCCCCAGCCCGTGTTCGCCAGCCCGGGGTCGATGCCTAGGATTATGCGCTCTTTCTTGGCCATGCCCGCCTTTCAAACAAACATTTGTTCGTATAATAGCACAAGCAAAACCGCAAAGTTCGCCCTGAGCGCAAAAAAGCCCCGGGCAAAAGCCCAGGGCAAATCGCGCAAGAATGGAACGGAACGCAAAGGCTACAGGCCAATGCTCTCAAAGTACTCCAGCCACTTGCCGAACGACTCGTCGCTGATGGCATGCTCCATCTGGCATGCTTCCTCTTCGGCAACCTCAAGGTCCAAGCCCACTTTCTCGTTCAGGAAGCGAGTGAGCTTTTCGTGACGCTCGAGCACGGCCTTACCGTAGTTGTAGCCATCTTCAGTAAGAGTGATGTCGCCGTAGTAGGGCTGATCGAGCATTCCCGAAGCCTTCAGGCTGGCAACGGCCTTGGAAACGGATGCCTTGGAAACCCCAAGCTTCGAGGCGATATCAACCGAGCGAACGGCTTCGGTGCTGGTTCCGCCCAGCATTACAATGGCTTCCAGGTAGTCCTCGTGGGACATGGATACCTTTTCCATTACTTCCCCCTCTCCGGCTTGCGCCGGCGTAAAAAGCGTATTGCACCGCCATGCAGAAACAGGGCTCATGGACGAAACGGGCAAAACGCCTTGCTGCAAAGCCGCGTGGGAGCATTGCGTGAATTGACCGTTTCAGATGCAACATGCACAGCTGGCTAAATAGTATACTTGTCAAACACTGCAAACCCTCACGAAAGATGGATTCATGGCAACCAAACGTTATGTGGACACCCGTGGACGGTGCTCCGAGCCCGTAACCTTCACCGAAGCAGTAGTGAAAGGCCTCGCTGATGGCGGCGGCCTGTTCGTCCCCGAATCACTCCCCCAGCTCAGCTTGGAGGAAATCCTTTCCCTGGCGAAGCTTCCCTATGCAAAGCGAGCAGCTTTCATCTATCGCTCGTTCGGCATCGACCTCCCCGATGCGAAAATCGATGAGCTCATGGAGGCCACCTACGGCAGCCGTTTCGACGATGAGGCAATCTGCCCCATCCATTCCATCGACGATTCAACCCATGTGCTGGAGCTGTGGCATGGCCCCACTAGCGCATTCAAGGACATGGCGCTGCAATGCCTGCCCAATTTCTTCAGCGCAAGCGCCGCTCAGCTGCGCGAGCAGGGCAAACTGCACAACACCTTCCTTATCCTGGTGGCCACCTCGGGCGATACCGGCAAAGCCGCACTTGAGGGCTTCAAGGACCAAGACGGCGTTCAGATTGCCGTAATGTACCCTGATGGCGGCGTAAGCGACATCCAATACAAGCAGATGGCAACCCAGGGTGGCACCAACACCATGGTTTGGGCCGTTAAGGGCAACTTTGACGACTGCCAAACCGGTGCGAAAAACGTCTTCGGCGACGAAGAATTTGCCCAGAAGCTTATGGGCGACCATCAGGTTGCGCTCTCCAGCGCCAACTCCATCAACTGGGGCCGCTTGCTCCCGCAGGTTGTGTACTATGTTTCCAGCTATGCCGAACTGGTTGCCCAGGGCAAGCTCGAAGCCGGCAAGCCGCTCGATGTCTGCGTGCCCACCGGCAACTTCGGCAACATCCTGGCAGCCTGGTACGCCAAGCAGATCGGTACCCCGCTGGGTACCTTGTTCTGCGCAAGCAATGAAAACCGCGTGCTCACCGATTTCATCAACACGGGCAGCTACGACATCGCCGATCGTAAGTTCGTGCTTACGCCCTCTCCTTCCATGGATATCCTGGTTTCTTCCAATGTTGAGCGCCAGCTCTTCGAGCTTACCGGCCGCAACGCCGAGGCAATTGCCACCTGGATGGACCAGCTTAAGCAAGAAAAGAAGTTCACCGTAGATTCCGAAACGCTTGCGAAGCTGCAAACCACCTTCAAATCCGATTCAGTAGATAGCGCCACCTGCCTTAAAACCATCAAGGAAGTGCTGGAACAGCACGGCTATCTCATCGATCCGCACACTGCCGTTGCCTACAAGGTGGCCGAGCGCCTGAAGGGTGAAAACCCCGTGCTCATCGCCAGCACCGCTCACTGGGCAAAGTTCGGCGAAAACGTATATCGCGCACTGCACGATATACAGCCTGGCGGCGAGCTGCCCGCCGAGGTTGCAACCCTTAGCGGCTGCGCCCTGAACGAGCTTATCGCCGAAGAGGCGAACAGCCATAACGTCCCCAAGGGCCTGGCGGAGCTCGATTCCCTGCCCATCCGCTTCAAGGATGTTATCGAGGGAACCACTCCCGCCATAGAAGATGCGGTGGTCTCCTTCCTGGGTTAGTCCAGCCCAGAAAACGAGCCATTGGTTAAAGCCCCTGTTCGCGCTGGTGAACAGGGGCTTTTATTCACTCATTTATTCAAATGCAGAGTCCATCTCTTCGGACATTGCTCCCCTACGTTTACACGCGTCACGTGCAACATGAATGCTAATGACAATCTGCATAAGTTGATCGGCGCGCAGCGTCTTCGAGCCAGACGCGCAACATCCCCGCGCAGCCGCAGCACCATCAGCCGAAACCACATCGGAAACAACCGTTTCAACCACTGGAGCAAAATCGGCATTTTCTGTTCCCTCTGCCAACAAATTCCCATCGGGCTCGGCAGAGCCAGAAATAAACGGCTCTTCCATAGAAACGCTCAACCCGTCAACACCTGGAAGCAAGTCGTATAATGCCGAGAGATCGGCTGGCGCAGAGGCGCTTGCAATAACCTCGACTGGAACCTGTTCTTCCATAGGCGGTTCGTTTGAACCGGAATGCGAAACAGACCCTTGGCCATACGCCGCATCTTCAAAAGCAAGGATGCGAGCCTCATCATCGGAAAAAGCATGCAAGCAGTTGTAACAAACGGGCATGTCTGCAAAACAACGAGCGTGGCACACCGGGCATTCCTTCATACTCGCAGCAGGAACCACTGGCGAAGAGAAACGCCTTTTCAATTGCGTAGTTTCCTGTGCACTCATTTTCCTATACATATCGCAGTCTCCTCTCCTTCGCGATACCAATTTCCCTTTCCGCTTTCATCCGAAGCGCGCTCCAACACCGCGCATGCTCCACGGCATCGAAGTATCCTGCCTGGGCGAACCCCTTCTTCGGCAAACAACACCGTACCCGCCGAAGAAAGAAAAGCCACATCCAAACTGAAGCGCATTCCGAATGTATGAATGGAGCGGCACGGGGCAATCAACAGTACGCAACCTTTTGGTCGCTTAACCAGAAACCCATTCATGCGGTCCAGGTATCCCACCGCACAAACGAGCCTCTGAGACTTGCAAAGCTCATTTCCCATTGGAGCCAACCTCGCTCATGCTCAAAACCACCGAAGTGGCGCCGCCTGTTTCAGTGCATGTTGCCGCCGCCCAGCGATACGTCCCCGAGCCCTTGGCAAAGGTTGCCGCAACGCTGCTGCCGCTTGGCACCACAGCCCATCCTTTGCGCTGCATCTGATCCGAAATCCAAGCCAGTGAATCGCCGGCATCCTGGCTTCTTGAAAAACCAAGCGTCACACCGCCCGAGGAAACAGAACACAAAGCCCCCTCAGGCGAAACACCTTCTACCTTCGCCGCCTCGGGAACCGAAGCCGAATAGGCATCCATTACGCCCTTCGAGCCAGCCTCCACAGCAGCACTTGGCCCATCTTCTTCATAAGCGTTTTCGAATGCGGCTGCAAAACCCGAAGCAATGCCTTTCGCGCCAAGCTCCAACGCCCCCTCCTCTTGGGGGCAAGAGCAAGAGCCAAGCGCAACCAGGATCATCATCACACCGGCAAGCACGGCAGCCGCGGGCCAAAATCGCGGATGCACTGCCGTCTTGCGTGCGGCGAAGGATCCCGACGCCTTACCGTCCATCTAAATCACCACCCCTGGCTTATATGCCGAAACGCTGATCTTCTCCTCATGGTTCAAAGCAGGAAAACTCACGCCAAACGCCCCATGCAAAGCGCCCATACCAAACAGAGTAGGCTCGAAGCTCAAGCGCCCGGCAAAGGCAACGATGCCACCCTCAGAACCGGAAGAGCTCACCTGAACACTCAAGTTATCTGCATCAAACTGCTCACGCAGCGCCTCTTCCACCAGGGCGCAACTCTGATCAGCACCTTGTCCGTAAGCAGGTGAAGCAGCATATGCGCACACCGCATTTCGAAAAACCCTGTCAAAAGCCGCGCATTCAGAAAGAAACAACGTGGCGTTAACCGCAATCAGGGCTATCAGTAGCATCACCGGAAACATCGCCACAAACTCCACGGTCATCTGCCCAGACAAGCGATTCTTCATCACTTCCATTGCCGCACCCCCGTAATCGTTTCCACTACGCCCCTCAAATAGCCAATACCGTTCTCGACCGCCTGCTCAAGCCCCTCTGTGACGGCAGCAGGCAAAGACACCGTTACCGGCACCTCCAGCAATCCATCGAACAGAACAATCGTGGCAATGGTAAACTCCCCCGAAACGTCATCGATGGCCTCTGCCGCAGCGGTTTGCACCAACGATATGGCGCCCTCCAAACCTCCACTTCCATCGCTGGAATTTGCTTGCTGCTTCGCCGATAGCAGGCGAGCAGAAAACGCTGAATCATCAGCCGCAAGCACATGGGAAGAATTCACCAACACGGCTTTTCGTGCCCGCAAATCCGGAGGAGCAAAACCAACCTCTTCAACCGCATCCTCGAATGCGCCAGAAGCCCAAGAGCCCAAACCGCTCGCGCTAACAAGCGGAATGGAATCAAGCGCCTGCCTGATCGTGGAGCTGATGCCATCGTGTCCTTCGGTGTAAACGCCCAAAAAACCCGACCACAATTCCAACACCGCATTAACCGCGCCCACGGCAACCGTCCCGCTGCCCGAAACGCCATCAAGGAACGAATTGATTACGTTCTTCCCCTCATCGGAAGACTCCTTTACCAAAGTCGCGCTGGAAATCGCAACACGCGCCCCTAGGGCGCCTGCCCCTTCCGAAGAAACAAAGCTCGAATGGAAACGAGATTGGGCGGAACCCATATCAACAACCAATACCACAGCACCCAAATGCCCGGGCGGTGTTATGTCTATGCGCTCGGAGCAGGCTTCGGCAAAGGCATCCTTCACCTTGTCGAGCAGCCCTTCGGCTATCCCCTTCACCTCATTGCTTGCGGGGTCTAGTTCAGCGCGCGCCTTTTGATACTCGGCAGCCGCCTTGGCAACTTCGTTGTAGTGATACTCGAATCCGTTTTCGATCGAGGTTGATGCAGCAGCAACCTTGCCCATGCTGCTAGGCGTAAACTCGCAATACGAGCATGGCGCATATCCAGAAACGGCGTCTATCTCTTGGATGGATCCCAGCCCCAAGTACGTCCCCTGCGAAACACCCGGGCATCCCTGCCAGGCATGCATCACCATTACACCGTTGCTCTGCGTTTTCGGGTAAACGACATCGGAATACAACGTGGTTGCGCGCATCTCGTCGGTATTCTTCGGCAGCAAAGGAAACAGAGCATCAAAAGAGCCATCGGTTTCATGCACATACCCTTTGCCAACCTCCGCTACCGCATATGCATAGAAGCGTTTTCGCAAAGCAGAATTGGCCTGCTCGTCAATCGAAAAGCCCTGTGGCGCTTCGCGATTGCAACGGGCCCTGTAATATTCTTTTGCGCGATTAAGCGCTGCTTCGAAGTTCCAGGTATCAACCGATGAAAAATATGGGTTCAAAGAAGCATCCAGCCCTGCCAACGTTGCCGCCCGCTCATACATGCAGTAGGCGTCCCTGCTGCCAGAGTCGTGCTCATAAGCACGCTTCTTCCATTCATTGGCCAGCTCGGCAGCTTCTTCGGCCTTGCGGGCAGACTCCTCGAGTTCCGCCTGGTGCACGTCCACCTCAGAAAGAGCATCATCTGACTCTTCGAAGGAAGCAGCCTTGGAATCTTCCATTTTCCAAGGTGCCAAAATTGCTACGCCCTGGTACTGTGCGCCGGAAATCGAGTTTGCCCGCAAAACCTCCTGGGCCTTAACGGTTGCCAAAAAAGGCAGCGCAGCCGCAAGTTTTTCCAGCGATTCATTGGCAGAATCGCAAAAAGAATCGCGCGCCTTCTTTATATTCTTAGCCGCATCTAAAAACCCCTTAGAAAGACCGGCCGTTGGAGGTATGCAAGCGCACACTATCCCCAACCCCAAAGAGCCTGCCATGGTAAGGGAAAAGCTCAACACCACTGCGTCGCACACCGAAGCAACGATGTAGAATTCACCAACCGTATTCTCGGCAGCAAGCGCTGCAGCATCAGCCGCTTCTTGCGCCTTGCCAGAAGCGCTGTTCACTTCGTACACGTGAGCAGCGGTAAATACAAGCGCAAGGGTCAGCAGCAGGGCAATGGCCATGCCCGCGGTAGAAAAGCCCTCTTCTTCCCAGAACACAGAGCGTTTGATTTCACCGTACATAACTACCTGCCCGTCGTTGAGCCGTCTTGAGCAACCCATTTTTCAGGGCTCAACCCCAGGTCGTTTTCGAGAACCCAAGCGCTCTTAGCCCTTTGGGAAACCTGAACCTTCTGGTCGAAATTACCGTCGCCGTTGGTAAGACCCAGGGCACCAGCACCAAAATCAAAAAACGGCAAAGGCTTAACCTGATTCTCGATAGAGACACTTACCCACTCAGAAGACTCGTTGCCCTCGAAAGTCACCTTCCAGGAGCAAGCGGAGTCATGCACATGGAAATTCTCCTGCTGAGGCACCGCGCCCAAATGGCGCAAAACCGTTCCCTCGAAAGCATCTTGGGAGCCATAGGTTCCCGTTGGACGCGTGGCTAGCAAGCGGCACCCCTCAGCCGCAGCCGACTGCATGATCAAGCGGTTGTACAACAAAATGCCCGGTTGGATAAGCAGCATCAGCAAAATCAGGATGAGAGGGATCAAGAACGCCCCCTCAACCGTTGCCTGGCCAGAGGCCCGACCATTTTCGAAAAAGCGCATCGCCCCTCCTTTCCATTCCCTCTAATAAAGAAGAACCTCTACCCATGCCCCCGAAGCCACATCCTTCAAATGGTGAGAGGCCGATTGCAGGGCATGGTTGACCACCGTCCCCTCCTGGAACAAATTGGCCATGGCCCCAAGGCCGATAATCAACACCAGGAAAGCCGCAAGCACTACCGCATATTCGACGCTCGACTGTCCCCGAAGCCGAAGATGATTGCCTACAGGCCGTTGATGCCTGAAGAAATTGCATCCCATAGCTCTTGAATCTTCGGTCGAAAAACCGTAATGGCCAAAATAGCAATGACAACAAGAACGCCAACTAGAATTGCGTACTCTGTTGTACCCTGACCAGGTATTTCTTTAAAATTTTTACGCAATCGCCAAACCGAAAGCACAGGCGCAAATTCGTACCTCACAGCACGCTTAGCCCCTTCTGCGGTTCGAATAGCGCGCTTTTTCAAACTAATTTCCATTGCAAGCTCCTCCTAAAATCCATTCATCAAATCCAACATGATTGGCCCCATGATCAAAACGAGCATCGCGGGCAATATCAAAGCGCCAACCGGAAGAAGCATCTTCACTGGAGCCTTGGCGACCTGCTCTTCAAGCTTCGCCTTCCTGATTGCGCGCGCCTCAACTGCAAGCAACCCCAAGTTGCCGGCCAGCGAAGTGCCAAATCTCAGCGAGCGAATCACGTTTTCAGCAAATCGCTCGAACAGGGGAGAATCATACGAGCGCGAAACGTTGCGCAATCCCTCTTGCCTATCGATCAAGTTATGGCTCCATTGCTGCTGAGCCAAAGCCAATGCAGCTGAAAGAGAGCCCTCGAACGAGCCGTGATACAAGCCCAATGCCCGATCAAACGACATGCCGCTTCGCAGCCCTAGCACTACCACCTCGATCATCTGGCTCAACTGCCGCTCTGCAGAAAAGCTGCGGCAGCTAACCTCGTCGCGCAAAGCGCCAATCGGGGCGCGCCAGCCCAAAATGGCGCCAAGGGCCAAGCCAATGAGCATCAAGGTAGAAGAGAACACGCAGCCAGCCAGCGCTCCACACAACCCCGCAAGCGCCGAACAATACAAACGAGTTGCAGCAAACCCCTCTTTGGTAACCGCCTGGCTTAGCCCCGATTTGATGGCCAAATCGCAATCAGACGAATACCCTCGCGAAGCTATGCGAAGAAGCGCACCCTCCGTAAAACCATTTCGCCTGGAAAGTGATACCATCCAGCTAATAACCCAAGCAGAAAGCCCCGCTGATTCCAAAGAAACAGAAGCAGCCTCAAGCACCGAATCGCACCCCATGGCCTGCAGCGCAGCGCGTCGGCGCTTTGCGTCTACGCCTCGCGAATAGCCCACCCTGCCCAAAAACCCACCAGCCGCAAATGCGCTGGCAACAGCAAGGGCGCCAATAGCTTCAGGCATCATAGAGATCCCACCTTCAGCATCTTCCGCACAAGGGCAATACCCAAGGCTTGCATACCCAACGCAATTGCCAAAAGCGCCAATCCCAGCGGGCTTTCAAAGAACGGCTCCAAAAACCCCGGAGACACCAGCGAAAATGCGCCTATCAAGGCAAAAGGCATAACCGTAACAATCTGCGCCGACAGCTTCGCCTGAGCGGTTTGCGTGCGAAGCGAGCGTTTCAGCTCTATCTCATCGACGACCGACTGCCGCGTTGCCTCCAACACGCGCTCCATGCTACTGCCAGTACGATGCTGAATTTCCAGCGCAGTGGCCAAGAAAACCAATTCTGGCTCAGTAGCCTTCTCCCGTAGCTTGCCCAACGCTCGCTGAACACTGCCGCCGGTCTCCAAAACGCCCTCAACTTCAGCGAATAGCTTTTCTAGGGCCCCTGTACTGCTCTGCCGCACTTCGCGTATGGTCTGCGTAAGCGAATAGCCCGTTTGAAAACAAGCCTTCATCGACTGCAGCACCTCGGGTATCCCCTCGCGCGTTTCTTCCCTTCGCTTTTCAGCCCTATGGCCAGCCCAAGCCCCCAATCCAAACAGAAAGCAAGCGTTTATAGCCAACACGCATACCCACGACCATGAAATGGCAAGAACTATCAAAGAAAGCAAGGCCAAAGCCGCGATCATAACCGATGCAGTCGACTCTGGCTCGGTCCTATACCCCAAATAACGGGCTTCCTGCACTAACTTTTCAGCAAGGTTTCTAAAAGGCAGCAGGCGTAAAAGAAGCCTCGCAAGGGCACCAAGCGAAGGAAAGCCTTCCGCCAAAATCGAGGCAATGCCCAATCCCACGCCGCCAGAGCGGGCAATCGTTCGCCTACCGCGCGTCTTCTCTAATGCCTGGTTCATCAAATTGCTGGCAGAAATCAACCCAAGCAATCCCGCCGCAACAGCGGCTACTACAAGCAAGACGCCCTTCGTTTCCATTCCAAAACCTCCTCCCTACTCGCAATACCCAGGTAAGGCAAATCATCAAGCCAGTCGGGGAACGCAGCCCATTTGCTTCGGCCAGTAACCATGTTTTGGCGAAAATAGCTTTTTACAGCACACGACGAGCTCTGCTTATCCCAAAAATAGCCCGCAACCTCACAAATCCCCCTTCGTCCATCGGGGTAACGGGTCGTCTGTACCACAAGGTCGATGGCGCTTGCTATCTGGGCTTCGATGGTTTCAATGGGAAGCTCGGCGCCGTAGCGCACCATGGTGGTTAAACGCGATACCGCTTCGGCGGGCGAATTCGCATGCAGTGTGGTTAAAGATCCATCATGCCCGGTCGACATAGCCTGAAGCATATCCAAGGCCTCTGCGCCACGGCACTCGCCCACCACGATGCGGTCCGGGCGCATACGCAGTGAGTTCACCACCAAATCGCGAATGGTAACTTCCCCACGACCCTCCGAATTTTTAGGGCGAGCCTCCAAACGCACCACATGTGGGTGCTCGGTAAAACGAAGCTCCGCCGAATCCTCGATGGTCACTATTCGCTCATCAGGGGGAATCAAAGCTGAAAGGGCATTGAGCAATGTCGTTTTGCCGCTACCGGTACCACCAGAAACCGCGATATTGCACCTCCGAAGCACCGCCCACTCCAAAAGCCTCTCAATGAGCAAGTCAAACGAACCCAGCTCGCGCATTTCCACAAGAGAAAAAGCATGTGAACGAAATTTCCTGATCGTTACCGCAGGCCCATCAATTGCCAAAGGCGGAATAATCGCATTAACGCGATGCCCTTCTTCCAATCGGGCGTTCACCATGGGTGATGCCTCGTCGATACGCCTGCCAAGCGGCCCGATAATCCTATCGATCAGCGAATACACCTGTGAATCATTTGAAAAAGGATGATCGGCCGCATACAGTCTGCCATCGCGTTCGAAATACAGCGATTTCGAGCCATTGACCATAATCTCGGTAATCCCCTCGTCCTCCAGCATCTCCTCAAGCGGACCCAAACCGAAAACCTCGTCCAGGTAACGTTCTATAACCTCGTCAGACGATGTTTGCTCACGCACCAGCCAAGGCTCCTCCTTAATCACGCGCTCGCAAGCCTGCCGGATCTCGTTTCTTGCCTGCCTGGGGTTGCGCGATATAAGCTGCGCCGCCTCGGTAGCGGAAAGAATGCCGCCTACTTTCACGCGAAGCTCAGCCAAAGCCCAATCGGAAGCGGAACCACACCCCTGCTTCGCAACGCTCGAAGAAACAGCCCGCGCCATTAAAGACATGCTGCCCTCCTCTTGCGAAATCCACCGAATACATAACGCCTCTTAGGAGCCAGTTCATCCTTCGACTTCGATCCAATAGAGAGCAGAGCCTCTGGCAAAATCTGCCCCATAAGCTTTCCTAAGCTATCGATGAAAACATTCTTCGACTCCAAGAGTTCAAGAGGCAATCCCGCCCCAAGCAGCTCACCAACCTCCTTGCCGCCATCTTTCAGCTCCTCTACATGCACACCTTGAAGTGCACAAGAAACATCCAATGACGTAAGCAGTGCATGACGGGAGCAAAAATTCAATACGTATTGGAACTGCTGAGTGGCAATACCGCAGCGAGCGCACAATTCCAGCGCATGCGAGCAAGATCGAACCGAAGAAGGACGCTGATCCAGCATGAATAGAACCTTGTCGGAAACCTCGATCACCTGAACATGGCTTTCCGACCAAAAAGCACCGGTGTTCACCACGATCACATCGAAAAACGCCTTCAAGTACTCAATAAGCTCGGCAATCCTGTTCATTATCAGCTCGGATTGCTCAAGCTTTCGCGGAGAGCAGATAAGCGCAGGCAAGCCGTCTTTCGGCTCCAGCTGAGCCAAACGCTCGGGCTGGGCCATTAAATCAGCGATGTCGAATGCATCTTCCTTTCCCAAGAGAAAGCCCATGTCGCCAAATTGCAGGTCGACATCAATAAGAAGCGTCTTCAATCCTCGCGCCTGAAGCATAGTAGCAGCGCAAGAAGCCACGGTGCTTTTTCCTACCCCACCGTTGCCGCCAACAACAGAAACAACAAAGGCTGTCTTGTCGGTTTTTATCGGCTGGAACACCACGCGGGAAATCAGCTCTTCCTGGCTAGGAACCGAAGCAGCGGAGGAAGAAAACCGCCTGTTCTTTCGGGTTAAAAAAGATCGCTCGGGAACCTCCGAACCTCCGCGTTCAGGCTTTGCCATTTCACTTTTAGCAAAATGCTCCGATGGACTCCCGTCGGCATACGCAAGGTCAACCCTCTCTTGAGCTTCTGCTCTCTTTGCAAGCGGGTCATCTAAATCTAGTTCTATCAATCCACCCGCTTCATCAACTTCAGCCGAAATCTCCTGTTTGGTCTGACCAGACTTCATCAAACCAGCCGAATCTTTGAACCAAACAAAATCTCCTTCTGCAGAAGCCATACTTCCAAGTCTGGTTTCTGCAGATGTATCTCCTTTACGCCCCAATGAATCATCCTCGCCTTTAAGGAACTTCTTTGATTCATTGGCCGTCGCTTCAATCCCTTCATAGGCAGATTCCGCAATAGGAACCCCTCCTATTTCCTTAAAACCTTGCGTTGCCGCCAATGCCTTGCGCTCTGAATAGCTCTGCACAAACGCATTTCGCCCACGCAGAAGTCCCACTCCAGCGGCTTGACACCTCCCAAGCTCAGACCCAGAACCCCCGAAAGAAACCAACTCAACGTCGCATTCAGATCTGTCGAGCTTCAAAGCCGCTGCAAGGTTAATCCCCTCCATATCATCAGAAGAAACAACCCATGCCGTTCCTAGAGAAGCGTCGCCGCTCAAGGCTAGGCGCGCATCCTGAGCGCTGCTAAACACCCTAAGCCAAGGCTGCGCCGCCAGATTTTCATCGTCTAAACCGATAATCTCAGGATGCTTGAAAGAATCCGAATCAACGCACAAGAGCGCTTTAGTAAATCCCGTCATTTAAATCCCTCCTAGCCTGCGCTTGTTGCGCTAGAGCCATTACCTTCTTGCTGACCCGCCTCACCAGCAGCAGAAACCGATTTGTTACCAGAACCTAAGGTTCCAAGCTGCGTCGCGCTCGCAGCAGAATCGCCCGTTTGAGCCCCGCCATTGCTGGCACTAGATCCGCTTACCTTTTCTGCAGCATTGCCAGAACTGGCAACACCAGACTGGGAATCAGATTTACCAGCGGAAGCTCCCACCGAATCGCTTTCGCTGCTCGAATTACTCTTTGCAGGAAGCACGAAATATATATCCATCGATTGAGAGGCGGTAACAAATTCCTGAGACTGCTCGGCTGGAACCGCCAAAGTAACCCAGCTAACTTTCGTCTTGGTAGAATCTGCATTTTCCACGTTGGTTGCCAATACCAAAATGTTCTGACCAATTCGTGATGTCTGAGTACCGGTTGCATAAACATCTACCAAACTGCCTGCCTTAAGCGATCCGCCAACCGCTTGAACATCCTGCGCAGAAACAGAGAGCGCAACGCACCCTTCAGGCACATCGATGCTGGTTGATCCAGCGTCAAATCTATGTTTTGTTACCGCTTCGCCTTTAACAATCATCGAAGTAACCTGCAAGCCTTTTACATCGCTCAGCGAAGAAACGCACTCATCGGGCAATAGATCGCTCAGCCAAGTTCTAACCGTACTGTTGGAAGAATCCAAGGTTTCCCCAGGATAGATATCCTTAGTAGCAACAAGCACTTCAACTTGCTCGCCTCCATAGCGCTCCATTGCTTCAGCTCTAGCGCTATCAGCTTCGCCCCGGACCATCTGCGCATACGAGAAAACACATACAGCGCAAACAATGCCACATGCTATTCCTGCAACAATCGGACCCTTCTTCATAGGCCATCCCTCCCTCGATGACCAACATGATTCCAGGTGAATCTAATTTTTTTTGGAACAAAGTGCTAATCAGATGCGAAAGAGATTCCAAAATTATTCGAAAAACCTTCGAAAATTAGTCGAATATTTTTCGAATAATTTTCCAAAAAAATAAAAAACCGCCCATTTATCAGGCGGTTTAAAAATAGAAGGCAGTCTTAAATCATCAAACAACAGCTACAAATTTCAGTAGACTCAAGCAACATCCTTAAAGTCGTTAAAGCCCCAGAGGAGTCTAGAGCCTATCGATCGAGAACGCATCAGGAAGATGCCAACCCCTAGAGCGGGCAATCCCAATGCACCTACGTCGCAACTTTGGTAAGCGCAGCAGCCCTAGAAAGCAGAAAAGCCAAGCCGAGGGGCCGGTCCCGAAGGAGCCCCGCTTCAGTTCCCAATGCGAGCGCGCCAGGAAGCCGCCCGCCAGGCGGCAGGGCCATGCAGACGGAGCGATGCAGGCACCCGGCACGGGACCGTAGCCCGCCCGCTGGCGCGGCGCTTGCCCGGCCCGCCAGGCGGCAGCGGAACGATGCAGGCACCCGGCACGGATCCGCCGCATGCCCCGGCGGCGCATCGCAGGCACCCGACCGGGGCCTCGCCTGCCCCGGCGCGGCGCATGCCCGGACCCAGGGCCTTTCGGCACGGCGCGCCGTCGGCCCGCAGGGCCCTGGGGCGTTTCGGGGCAAAAAGGAAAAGCCCCGCGAGGGGGCTTCAAGGTGCAGGAATGCCCTGCATGAGCAGAACGGCCTATCCTCCCACGGACTACACCGCAGTACTTTCGGCGATGGGGAGCTTAACTGCCGAGTTCGGTATGGGATCGGGTGATCCTCCCCTCCATGGTTCCGCTCATGCAGGGCATTGGCCTTGCGATGAGAACCTGTTCGGTTGTCAATCCAGGGGCTACCCTGGGGGTTGCATGGCGCTTGTCGGAATCCTTTTCATTCATATCGCGAATCGAGAAAATAATCGAGATGAAGAGCTCGGCCGATTAGTACCGCTCGCCTGAGCCCCTCGCAGGGCTTGCAGCTGCGGCCTATCGAACTCCTGGTCTAGAAGTGGCCTTACCGAAGAGAGAACTCATCTCGAGGCCGGCTTCCCGCTTAGATGCTTTCAGCGGTTATCCGTTCCGCACGTAGCTAGGCAGCGACGCCGTTGGTCGACGACTGCGGCACCAGAGGTGCGTCCATCCCGGTCCTCTCGTACTAGGGACAGATCCTCTCAATTCTCTTGCGCCCACGGAGGATAGGGACCGAACTGTCTCACGACGTTCTGAACCCAGCTCGCGTACCGC